>JAITGU010000162.1 GCA_031280375.1 Candidatus Methanovirga procula
TCAATTTTTCATGTTTTCTTTAATTCAAAATTTTTTTATTTTGAATTTAGAAAATTTTTTATTTTCGTTTATATAAAACATGAATTTTCATGAAAAACTCCACACTTTTTTACAGTCTCCATATTTTATATATTTAATTATTAACTGTTATATATTTTAATTGTAACTGGTTCTTGCACTGAAAAATATGAAATAAATATATAATTTCATGTTCTTAAATATAATTCTTGTTAGCAAGAAAATATAATTTGTTAGCAAGAAAAAAAATAAGATGAAGTTGGTAACTATCTATAAATTAAGTACTATTTTTTATATTCTATCTTTAATCAACTTCATCATTTTAAAAAAACTTTGTATCAATTACCCACTTAAGTTTACCATTCTAATTTTATACCGCCGTTACCATCAGATCTATGAATTTATTTGCAAAAGGACCTTTATCACTAAAAGGTCCATATACAAGATTTTGACCCCATTTTCCATCTTCATTTAATACAATGTAGTAGTATCCATTAATGGTTACATACCATTCAGCACCGTTGGTAAAATGGTGTTGAGCAAAATTGTTATGGTTTTCATCATCAAGCCAAACTGTACAGTCTTTATTTACTTCTCTTTTAATATAGAATGTACCACTACTTTTTACACTAATATCTCTTAGATTACTAAATACACCATCATCTCGTGCACCATCATCTCGTGGAGCTATTGAGTTAGCACTATCTATACTTACCACACTAAACACTACTAAAAGAAGCATTAGTGTTGCACTTAATTTTTTAATAATTTTATCACCTATACGATATTTTAATTTAACAGTTCATTGATTACAAGCAAGCTTTGAAGAATTGAATTCTTGATTTATGATTATCCTTTACTTTGCTCGAGAAAAGAGTTGGATAAAAGATTCAAAGATACCTGTAACAATATGGAGTTTCTGTAAATCAATTAATCATTGATTTATTGTGAGGAGGTTAATAAAAATATATAAATGTATTAAAATACATTATTATCCATTTTTTGAGATTATTAACAATCGTGAGATTTATTAATAACTACGAGAAATGAACCCCCCTCATAATTAACATTGAAATCTTCTATATATAAATGTTTCGTCTTAATTCTTGAAAATAAAACTTGTTAAATGTTTTTTAATTTAATAAATAGTTATTAAAATAGGACTAAAATAAAAAATAGAATTTAAATCCATTCATAATTAATAAAACACTACCCCCCCCATATTGAAGATTAAAGAGTTTAGAACGGAAAAAATTAAGCATTTAATTTTGGAAAATTTCACCCAAAATTAATGATTGTTGTTGAAAGTGTTTGATAGAAGTAAAAAAATTATTCTATATGGTTTCTTATTTTATTATTCATGGATCTATATTGATTATTTTTTTAAAAATTTAAAGTTTAGCTAATATTTTTATTAGTCTTATCTTACTTTACCTTTAGAATTTAAAATATTTAAGTAAATAAATTGTCATAAATAAATATTTTTTATAAGCATGTATTTGGATTATTTAATAAAAATTTGGAATTATTATTTGATTTTAATAAGTAAAAATTAATTATTTTAAAAAATTAAACAATAATATCATATATTTTATATAATAAAGAATATTTAATAAATTAATGTTATAGTGTTTTGCAAAATTAATTATTTTGAACTTAACTAAAAAATGGAATTTCTATTAATTTTTTTTAACTTGACTAAAATTGTTAAATTTCATTTTAAATTTTAAAATTGCCTTATTTTTTTATAAATAATCTTATAAAAATTGATTTAATAAAATAAAGTTATTATTAATGTTTAATTTATATTTTAAGATTAATTATTAAATTTTTTTTATATTATTAAATTCCAAAAGTTTATTTAAAAATAATTGAATATCCAGAAATAAATATACAATTCACTATAATTTAAATAAATTTATTTTTTAAGAACAATATCTAACTTAATATAATTCTTTAAAAATAGATTTTATTATTTTTAAAAAATAAGTTTTGATAAACCTTAACTTGTTAAGTTAAAAAAAATCTTTGATTTTTAATTTAAGTTGTTATATTTAGTTAAATAGTGTAAAATATTATCCATATTGTTAAAATTCAAATATTCAGTTTTCGTATCTCTTTGTTTTCGTATAGTCCTATGTTGTCTGTTATGTTTCTTTGGAGGGAAAAATCAATATCTTCTTGATATCCTAAATCTTTTAATCTTCCACTTGACTTGGAATTATAAATAGCTTTTTTAACTAATTTATAGTTTCTACTTCCTAAGACTGCACTTTGAGCATACTCACTAATATCTAAAGATTGAAATTTAACATTATTATGATTAAATGCTTCTGTTATGGAATTGATTATGTCTCCACTAGCTAAATAATCCTCTATTGCAAATTCTCCTTTTACTCCTGCCATTACAACATCAATATGAGAATTTGCTAATTTTAAACAGGCTTTTCCAACTGTTGTGCTGTTTATAAGGGAGCCTATTAAAACTTTTGAGTTCATTTCATTAAGTATTCTGGTTCCGTTACTTGTAGTGAGAACCAATGTTTTCAAATCTGTCTCATATTTTTGAATAGCTATCGGAGAGTTACCAAGTTCAAAACCATTTATTTTAGCTCCAGTTCTCTCGCCAGCCAAAATTCCTTTTTCTTTAATAGCTATTTCTTTTGCTTCTTCTTTATTCAGGACAGGGATTATTTTATCATATTTATCTAATGCAATTGTTATTGTGGTGCTTGCTCTTAGAGCATCAACCATAACAGAAACATCTTCAGATATTGTTTTCTCAAAACTTAGACTTAGTTTTAATTCTTTCATAAAATCACAGTTAATTTAAGTAATTGTAGCTATTTATATAGTTTTAGCACATAATTTATTATATAATTCTATGATTATCTTGATATTATATATATCTTATTAATATAACTATAACATATAAAGGGTAGGTATTGTTCTGTTATATGATTGAATTAAGTTAATAGGAGATTGAAACTATGAGGATTGTAACAACACCAATGTGTAAAGAAATTGTTGAAATTGCAGGGTTTAAAGGTTTTAAGGTAAATAAAAATCCTGATAATGAGGATGGAGAATTGGCTATTTTAATGTCTGAGAAAAAGACTAAGATGAATTCTATTGTTATTAAATTAAACACAGTTAATCAAGTAAGAGATAGCATACTTGAAGTTTATAAGTATAATATGCTTAAAAACAAGCCTAATTTAGATGATGAAGTGTTTAAGATATTTGAAGATTACAATATCTCTAAGTGGCTTGATAAAAATCAAAGAAATGAGTTGCGAAATCTGAATTCAAAAATTAGAGTTATAGTTTATACAATTTTTTTAAAGGAGATTGTTGAAGATATGGGTTTTAAAATAATTAATTTAAATATTTTTGATTTGGATTCTAAGAAACATAAGGAAGTTATTTTGGATGATTTAATAGCTATTGAGAATAATGGGTTAGATGTGGATTATTTAATATTTCCAGATTATTTCAAGATTAATATTGATTATTTGAGTCCTAAACTACAGGAGAAGATTGTTATAATGCCAACTCATAGTAATGTCTTTAAAAGCCCTATTGAACGGGTAATTGAGAGATATTCTATTCTTGAAGAATTGAATCTATAGTTTATTAGATTAATAGCTAATATCTTGAATGGGGCAGTTTTTTTAGAATTTATTTAAAATAATTTTTTTATTATCCTGTAATGTTTTTGTGTCTGTGTTTTATTTTATTTAATAATAATTTTCAATAAAGTATTACATTTTTTATTCTATTTTTAATTTCTTTATTTCTTTTTTAATAGATTAGATTTTGTTTAAATTTATATTTTAGATTAATTTATTCTTTATTTAGATTTTAACAAAGTTAATATCTTTTATTAATTTATTAATAAGAAAAATAAAATTATTAGTTTACAATAAAGTATTACATTTTTAAAAATAAGCTATTTTCCTGGTTTTTTCAATGTTTAAAGGGTTTTTATTCTTGTTTATTATAAACTATAATTAATTTTATACTATTTTTTAATTTTAAGAAATATTTTCATTGAAAAATTTTAGAAGCATTTATATGAGTATTACTATTTAATAAATAAATATCATTATAGTAAGTTGGTGGAAATAGTTTTAAAATATAATCTTTTAAATAAATTTTTTATTATATTATTAAATATCTAAATTTCGCTCAATAGATTTAACTTAATTAAATAAATATCATCCCAGTCATTTTTGAAACAAGTACCATTCCATACAACTTATTATTAATGATTCCTTCTATTTTTGTTTTATGGCAGTGTTATTCCAATATTTCCTGATTATCTTTTTAATACATCGAATCCAGCTCTTATAAGAACTAAAAGTGAAATTATTTCTAATCTACCTGCCAACATATTGATAATAAGCATTATTTTAGCAATTATTGGCATAGTGCTACTTATAATTCCAGTACTAAGTCCAACATTCCCTTGTGCAGATGTTACATCAAAAAGAGCATTCAATGGATCGTATCCATAAAAAATCAGCATTATCCATCCTATTACAAGGATTAACATATAAAATGAGAAATAACTATTCGCTTCCTTTATTGATGATTCATCAATTCTTAAATTTGAAATCTTTAATTTAATTACTCTACTTTCAGGAGATAGAATATTCATAATTTGAGAGTAAAAATCTTTAAATATTAGTATAACTCTCATGAGTTTAATACCCCCTGCTGTAGAACCAGTTGAACCACCAAGAATCATTAACAAAATTATCATGACTTTTGCAACTGAAGACCAATTAGCAATTTGAACATTTGAATCTAAAGATGCTCCAGTTGTGGTTATTGCTGAAATGATATGGTATAATATATCCATAGATGACATATCTGTTGCAAAGTATATTATTAGGAAAAATATCACAATTAAAAATATCATTAATTGGAATTGAAGGTCTTTTAAGAATGAAAGAAATTTTGTTCTGAATGATTTGTAAACAGTTAAAAAGCTTGTTGCACCAATTATCATAATAACAATTGAAATTAAGCTAAATAGATTGTTATTATAGAAACCCATACTACTATTTTTTATAGGAATTCCACCAGTAGATATTGATGTAAATGTGTTACATATTGCATCGAAAATTGGCATTCCAGCAATTTTAAAAATAGCTATTCCAAAAATGGTGATTAAAACATATACTTTAATTAATTTTTTCAAGGTATTTCCTATACTTGGACTTATTTTTTCATATCTGGCTTCTGATCTGTATAATTGCACAACTGTCTTTCCAGACCGCAAAACTGCACCCATCATTAGGGTTACAAGACCTAAACCACCAATCCATTGTTCTAAACATCTAAAAAAAAGTATGGAGTGTGGTAAAGCTTCAACGTCATGAAACATAGTGAATCCAGTTGTTGTCCATGCAGAAATGTTTTCAAAAAAAGCATTAACAAAATCTAAAGAAGTACAAGACATAATAGTGAAGGAACCAATAAGACCTGCCCATAACCATATCAAGGAAGAGACTATCATACCGTGTTTCATTTTCATAGTGGCTTTTGCAGGTATTCTATGAAGAAAGTATCCTATTGTTATAGAAAATAATCCTGGAACAATAAAACTCATATAATTATCTTCATGATAAATAACATCAATTATTAATGGAATTAAGGTAGATATTCCTACTCCAACCATCAATGTTCCAAGATGTTGTCC
Source organism: Candidatus Methanovirga procula (assembly GCA_031280375.1). Classification (GTDB taxonomy): domain Archaea; phylum Methanobacteriota; class Methanobacteria; order Methanobacteriales; family Methanobacteriaceae; genus Methanovirga; species Methanovirga procula. The sequence goes on from JAITGU010000162.1 coordinate 5,729, forward strand.
TACTGTATACCAATCATTTTTTGTAATATATCTCATTGAGAGTATACTCCATTATTTTAATGTTATGTTTGCAGAAATTAATATTTAAAGAAGTAATGAATCTCATAATTTTATTTAAGGAAAAATTTAAAAGTTTGGTTGAAGAACTTCAATTTTTATTGTTTAGTAGATTATTTCTTATTCAGTAATTTATCATATAATTCTTAACTTATAGCATCTACAATAGTTTATCAGGATTCATATTTTTTAAATTGTTTACTTGTCCAATATGCAGGATATGCTCCAATGAACCCTAAAAACAGTGAAATCATTGTAGTCACTAAAAATCCTACAATCAAGTTAAATGGGTCTAAGGTTACTTGTAGTATAATGTCTTTAGGAATATTTGGGACAATAAACAATCCTTGGATAAAATTGCATGCTCCATAGATTAATGCTGCTGTTATCCCAGTAAGGTATGTTTTTTTATCTATATTTACTAAATAAGTCGATAAAAATCCTATAAAGACTAATATGAATACATTGTCAAATAAAAAGGATAGCAAAACACCAAATAAAAGACTTATTAAAATAGAACTAAGTTTGTTGAATCCAGCCATTATATCCGTCTCTATGTTAATAATAACATAATTTAATATTTGTTTAATTTAAATTAGTTGTTCATTTAAATAGTTGTAATTAACCAGTAGTAACCATGAAATCTACTTATAGAATAATGTATTTATTGTATAAGCTGTTAATATAATATTAAATTTAAATATAACATTAGGTAAAGAAATTAATTGTTATAAAAAACATTTTATAAACCTACTTAATTTAAACTTTAATTTATATAAATGTTGTTATATAATAATAATCATATTTATATTCATAATGGTTATCAATATATTTTTCGTTATTTTTATATTTTCCATTATTTGTTCTATTTTTTCATTATATTCTTTTTTTTGTCATTGAAATTAAGCTTAAAAATGAAGTTAAAGTCTTAAAAATGATAAATAAGCTTTAGATAGAGTTTATATAAAAAATTTAGTAAATTATTTATTAAGAAAAGGCTATATATATGATATATAAAAAAAATTTAAAAAATTATTAAATAAACTATTATTTAAAAGAAATAATAAATAAATCCTAAATTTAATCATCTGATGTAATTACATCATTAGATTATTAATATTAAGAATAAGATATTATATAATTTCAATGAATGCCTGTAAGGATTCTGCGGACTATAGAGTCCCTAGAGGAATTACTGGTTTATGACTTTAAAGAGATAATATAACTTAAGGATCTTACAACTTAAAGGTGTTAAAATGGAAAAATCGATTACATATTTTGAAAATCCAGGAAAAACGAATACTGATGAGCTTATAAATTTAGTTAAAAATAGATTAGAAGAATCAAAGATTAAATATGTGGCTATTGCCTCTGCTTCAGGAGAATCTGCATTAAAATTAGCCCATACATTAAAAAATGTCACAATTATAAATGTGACTCATCATAGTGGATTTAAAGGACCTAATGTCCTTGATATATCTGATGATATGAGAAGAAAACTTGAGGATAAAGGAGTTATAACCTATGTTGGCTCACATGCTTTAAGTGGTGTTGGTAGAGGAATATCTAATAAATTCGGGGGGATCACTCCAGTTGAGATAATAGCAGCTACACTTAGAATGCTTTCACAAGGAATAAAAGTTTGTGTTGAGATAAGTGTAATGTTATCTGATGCAGGGATCATTCCAGTTGGTGAAGAGATTTTAGCTATTGGTGGAACTGGAAAAGGTGTTGATACTGGAGTTATTCTAAGCTCAGCCAATTCAGCCAATATTTTTGATTTGAAAATTCATGAAATAATAGCTATGCCAAGACCATAATAAGCTATTTCGAATCATTTAATAGCTGTTCAAGATTATCTCGTAATCAATTAATCATTAGCTATAAATAGTCTTTAAATTATTAAAACATAATTACTATGGAAACTTTAAGAAAAATGCAAGTTCTCTGTGACTATGCACAGTATGATCTCTGTGATTATTCCAGTGATATTAAACAATCAGATGCCAATCTTCCTGGTATTTATCATGCCACATCTAATGGCTGTAAAATACCCATATTCAAGGTTTTAATGACTAATAAATGTGTATTTGATTGTAAATATTGTATTAACCAGTCTAAACATAAATTCACAAGATTAGAACTTGAACCAAAAGATATTACCAAGGTCTTTCTTGATTATTATCAAAAAAACTATGTTTATGGATTATTTTTAAGTTCAGGAATTGTTAACTCTGCAGATTATACTATGGAGAATATGATAGAGGTTGCAAGGACTTTAAGAAAAGACTATGGATTTAAAGACTACATCCATCTTAAAATAGTTCCTGGAGCATCAAAAGAATCAATAAAAAGAGTAATGGCACTTGCAAATAGAGTTAGTATAAACTTTGAATCTGCAAGTTCCGATGGCTTATCTCAGATAAGCTCAACTAAAAGTTTTAAGAAAGATATTCTCCGTAGATTTAAATGGATAGACTCAATAAAGAAGAAGGATAAAAGCCTTGCTCCATTTGGTGCAACTACACAGTTTGTCATTGGAGCAAACGATGAATCAGACCAGGAAGTTTTATCTTCACTAAAATCATTCTATAGGAATTTAAGTATAAAACGAAGCTATTTCAGTGCTTTTGATCCTGTAATTGGAACAGAATTTGAAAATAAGGAAAAATGTAGTAGTAAAAGAACTGCTCAACTTTATCATGCAGAGACACTTATTAATTCATATAAATTTGATGTAGATGAGCTGGTTTTCAATGATGGTGGTTTACTTTCAGAAAATGAAGATCCTAAATATCTTTCTGCATTAAATATGGATATATTTCCAGTTGAAATTAACTCAGCACCTTTACATGAATTGTTAAGAGTACCAGGAATCGGACCAAGGTCAGCCTCTAAAATTATTAATATAAGGAAAAAAATGCCTTTTAAATCTATTAATCAACTCAAAAAGTTGGGAGTGGTTGTAAGTAGAGCAGAACCATTTATTAAATTAAAAGGTAATTTTCAAGCCTCTTTAGATGTTTATTCATAGTTAATTAGTTTGTATTATCTTCAATTTTATAGTTATTAATTTTTTCTTCTATTTCTACACCATTAGTTGTTTTATTTATCACTAATCCAGAAAGACTATCACAGGAACATAGAACATTTTGTTCTGGATGAGTTCCAGGAACTATATCACAACTTAATCTAACACTATTTCCCACAGATAAAACCATATCCAATCTTTTTGAACTTGGATGATCTTTATCCAAAACAATGATAGGAGAGTTCATCTCTCGTGTTAGGTATCCCATAGATTTAATAGCTTTTTCATATTTTTCTCCTTTTCCAAAAGCAGAAATAGCTATTATGTCATCTTTTTCAAGAAAAATAGCTATTTCTTCTTTGTCTGGAGTTCCTATGTATAAAAATTTTTCTTTAGCAACCTTCATTATTCCAACTGTTCCAGTTTCTCCAATTAGGAATAATATCTGTGATGGGCTTAGTTTAATATTCTTCTTATTCATAAAATTCCTTAAAAACAAATTTATTAGGTTTAAACTAATTATATTGAAATTCATTCTTATTCTATTAAGTTAGTTATATATTGAAGTTATATTTTAAACAATTTGAAAAAATAATTTTTTTTAAAAATTTTATTATAGTCCTTGACATAATTTTTGTAAGTAATGGACTTTTTAAATAATATATAATATCCTTTTATTTTAAGTTTTATTTAATTAAATATTGTATTTTCAGATTATAATTAATTTTAAATTAGTTGGTAGTGAAATAAATCATGTTTAAGTAATATTTTTAAACAGAGAATAAATTCTTCTAAAAATAAATTTTCAACAATATGAATATTTATATAAAAAAGTCATTAATTAAATTATTAATATCAAGGACTATATTTTTAAAAATGAGAATTATGATTTTGTAAAATTTAATTTAAAGAAATATACTAATAATTTAGTTTGTAATAAGCATGTCATAACCTATAAAAAAAATAGATCTTAAATAGCTATTTTTGTTTATATAATTGAAAAATGAAATAATAAAGTTAAAATTGAAAAATAATGAATTGAAAAAGTAGGACTCTAAAAAATAATTTTCTTATTTTATTTAGATTCTAAACTTCTTCTACATTGTCACTTTGACAAGATGGGCAAATGACTTTCTTACCTAATCCTTTAAATTCATTACCACAATCTAAACATCGATATTTTTTGGTTTTGAGTTTTTTAATATCAACATCAGCTATTGGTCCTCCAACTGTACACATACAATCACCTTTTAAAATTTTTTTAACATATTATATAATAATGAAATAATTGTTTTAATTATATTATCAGATATAACAAAAATTAAATATCTATGATATTGATTATTTAATTAAATATAGAGAAAGAATTGAAACTTTTTAAATTGTTAATATAGGTTTTAATTATATATCTCAAATTTATATATTAATTAAGTTTTTTATTTTTATAATAATTATATTTTCTATTTTAATGTTAAAATAATAATTTTATGTATTTTGTGAATTGGTTAAATAAAAGACAATATATGGATTATTAAAGTTTAGAAGATTTTTAGAAAGTTGAAAATTAAGAGTTCAAATCAAGAAAAATCCATTAAGTATTCATACATTAAAACAGCTGTTCCTATTGCTGGTGCCACAACAGATTCTTCTTTTGTGTAAAAATCGTTCATAGAAATATGGTGGAGGTTTAAGAGTTTAACAGCTTCTTTACCTAATATTTCCCCACCTAAACCTGTTGTAACAACTTTATTAAGATTTTCTCTCTTTGAAACTTTAATTAATCCTTCAGCAATTTGTTCAATCTGTTTTTTATATGCGAATTTAGAAATAGCTATTAAATCATCTTCAGATAACAGATTCATATCAGCACATAAAATTCTTGAAATCCTTGTCATAGATTCTATTTTTGATTTTCCAGCACCATCTGATGTTGGACAAGTATAGTCTTCTTCATTTATTTTATTCAACACATTATAAACATCTGCAGTCGTTGCAAAAAGTTCTGAAGCGACATTATACTCTTTATCATCTAATTCAACTTTTTTTAAAAAGCTGCAAAGATTTGTTCGTAGTGTTCCAGTGTATACTAATTCTCCAGTAGCCAATCTTTCAAAATCAGATCTTCCTTTACTACACTCTTTACCATTTTTAATAGGTATTATGTCTGTGGTTGTACTTCCAGTATCTACAAAGATACAATTTTCATCAATTTCAGATATTATAGCTGATGTAGCTATCCAATTAGCAGCAGCAACTTGAAAAGGATTTTTAAGAATTTCATCATAGTTTAAGAATTCATTGGTTCCAACAAAACCAATTGGAACATTAAATGCATCCTTAACCTTTTTTGAAATATCTAAGACTCCTTCTTCTTTTTTGTTGTAGGCATCCACTAACTCGGCAGTCATAGATATTCCTATTCCATCAATATTACCTAATTCATCATTTTTATTAATCAAATTTAAGAGCACATCATTTAGTCTATGATTATCAGACCACATAGGCAGATATTCAAAATCTACAACTATATTTTCAATTTTACCATTTTCATTAAAGTCAATAATGGCTAAATCAGTATTTGCTCCTCCAATATCAAAACCAGCTATTTTCATTAATATCCCACAGTTGAATATTATAATACTTCATAATATGATAATTTTATATTAATTATATTCTTTAATTAATTCTGTATCTAAACTTAATTTAATGTTCATTTTTAAAGCATTAGCATTTATATTTATCAGGTTTTTAAAAAGATCATAATATTATCTAAAATATGATTTAACTCTTCAAATTGAACTTTAATAAATTTAAGAATAATTTTTAAATAATATCTTCGTTATTATTGTATATAAATTAAAAATTTCTAAATTAATTAAAAACTACAATTAATTATTTTATAATTAAAAATGAATTTTTAAGAGTGATAGCAATAAAAAAAAAATTTTTTAAAAATGTTATAAAGCCTGATAAAAACATTAGAGTGTACAATTTTTTGTTTTTCAGTGAATAGAATAGTTATATTGGCGTGATTAATTAGCATTAATATGAAAATAGTGAAAAGATAGAATGATTATAACTTAATGGCATCATGATGTGTACATATAAATGTAATTACAAAATGCAAGTTATAGCTTAAAAATAGGGGACAACTTTTGTTATTTTACCATTTTCTACATAGATGTATATATTTCCATAAGGCTTATTATTGTTGAAAAGAGGAACATCCCACATTTTATCCTGATCTCTCCACACAGGGTCTCCAAGCTCTATATAATCTTTTCCCTTAATTTCTTCAGAAGCTCTTTGTTTTGCCTGTTCTTTAGAGACTCCTTCATGAGTTTCTGAATTAAAAGATCCAGCACTGGATTTGACGGAATTTTCACTTGTATTATTTGTATTTGAGCTATTATTTGCTTGGTTTGCTGATGAGTTGTTATTCACTGAAAAATTATTACCTACATTAGTTGAAGTAGAATTTTTAGTCAGTTCAGTATTTAAAGCAAAAACAATAATTCCAGCAGCTAATATACATACAGCAACAATTATACATACAACGATCTTTTTATTTTCCATACTCAACCTCTTTGAAATATTGTGTATTGATAATTAATATTTAAAAATGAATAACAAAATGTTTTAATAGTTATTAAAATTACCTACTAAACTTAAGAACACTTTTCTGACTTATTTGTGCAGTAGCACCTTGTAATTGATTATATGTAAGATCTTTAGTTCCTTTAGAAGGATCATTTACTCTTATTAAGTTTCTTGATGGATTCATTCCTTTAAGTACTATGTAATGACCATAATCACCTTCCCATAATCGATTTCCATAGGCATCAGTTTTAAGAGTTCCTGTCATGATATGGAAAATATATCTTTTCCCATTAAGTAAATTACTTTTCGTAGACCCATCCAATTCTACTTGAGACCATAACCATTCAGTATATTCTGATACACCCAATAGATTACGAGCAGCATTTTCTAAACCACTGTGACCTGTTCCATCAGTACTTGTCCAAGCATAATTTGCTATTGTATTTTGAGATTTATCAATCCCCCATGATAAACCTATCATTCTTAAAGAGGCAGGACCACAATAATAACCAGTAGATTGAAATATCTCAGGTATATCAACTTCATACCATCCATCATCAGCAAATACATTCCCAGTGAATGTTAAAGAAAGACTACAAACCAATAAAATCATGAAAATATTTTTTCCAGAAATAAAGAGTCACCTCAAATTTATTTTGTTTCAAATTTATTTTGTTAAGATATAAAAAAGTATTATCTATAACTGCAAAAAATTGTTTATCGAGAAGAATATATAAATGTTTGTATTCTAATTCAATGAAATTCATAACTATATTGAACCATAAAAGCTTGTATTGCTTTAAAAGTTTTAATGAGCAATGAAATAGGAATATCTACATTCAAAAGAATTGTATTCATTCAAAAATTTCTTAACTTATTTAAATAGTTTTTCAGATATAATTTCAGGTTATAATTCTTATATGTATAAATTAAATTTCATGTAAACTGATTAGTGCGATTAAATATTAATTATATTTAATATAGTGAGAATAAATACTCTTTAGTTTAAAAAAGAGTTAAATAAGATCATTTAGACTTAAAATATGTGAAAAAAATTGGAGTACAATTATAGAATGGATAAGTAATAAGTAGATGTACTGAGTATAAGAAATATAAATAAAAGAATGAATAAATTCAGATATTTAAATAACTTTTCATTAAAAAATGTTATTTTTTCACTTCCTAAACATAAAAATAATAAAGGTGCTAATGGAATAAAATATCTTCCGTGAACCCCAAAAATTAATCCAAACTCTTGTGCCGACCAGTCAAATGCAACTTTAAAAATTAATATAGAACCTCCTAAAAAAATCAATAAACATACTAATTTTTGTTTTAATATTAATTTAGTTTTATTTCTAAAAGACAAAACTGAAACAAGAATAATCATGCATATATATATCAATATTAACTTTTGGGGTAATGGAATATTCATACAACCAAAATAACCAACATATTGAAAGAAAAAAAATGTCTTTTTTATGAATTTTATCATCTTTAAATGCTAAGTTTAAAAATAAGCATATTGTGAAGAAGGATAATGCAAGATTTAAACTATCTGCTGAAACTGAAGAAGACAAATACAATGACATAGGCATTAAAGCCAACAACAAAAACATATACTTCCCAATCGGAACAACCTTAATACCAAAATAAACAAGAACAATGTATATTAATAAATTAACAAAACGACCAAAATACAACAAAAACAAAGGAGAGCAATTAAACAACCCCCCAATCTTAATAACAAATGCTACACCTAAATAAGGAAGAGCATATAAGAGTTTGCAGGATAAAATTTTAGTTCTTGAGTATCATCAATATTAAAAGGATTATTAAATATACTATAATCTTTATCTCTTAGATAATTTTCAATCGATTTATCCCATACAGGAAGTTTAATGATGTTATCAAAACTATTAGGAATACTAATATTACTATTTTTAGAAATAATATGTCCCTGACTTATATCATAAGCCTTAACAAAATGCCATTGTTCATCAGGGGTCATGAAAGGGGGATTAATTACAGCAAAAACAGAACCAAAAACAAGAGCAAAAACCAAAAAGATAACTTCAACTTTAATATCAACAATTTTCATAAAAACCAATTTTCAATTTTTTTTTTTTTTTTTTTTTACAATGAATTTATTTTTTATCTTTTTTGTGAGAGGAGAGTATGGGTCACAATTGACCTGTCATGAAAATTTTCTTCATTCAAGAGTCTGTCTAACAATTATTTTTTATATTTGTCTAAAAATATGTTTAGTGGAAATTTCTCAAATAATATGACTCTATCAAAAATCCGATAAACAATTGTTATAATAAACCACAACTATTGTCAAGACAAAATAATTTAGTAAAATTTTAAAAATGAGTTTTCAGGAAATCAAAGAATTAATCAGTTGAAATTTCACTAAATACGATTCTAATGAAAAATTATCAATAATAAAATCAATACTAAAATAGAAAGAATAAATTTGTCATGACACTATAATAAAAAAGATGTGTAATGTTAAATATGAACAAAATACTACACAATAATATATATGGTGAAGACCTATTTAAAGATAATGTAAAAATAGAAAACTGTGCTCTGATAGTTAAACCTATCGTGCCATTTTCTTTGATTGTTGAATTAGTGAATTTCATCATATCAATTTGTGAAATCATTTATTGGGATGGAGAAGGCTTAACCTGCCCAGAATGTGGAGAAAAATTGTACAGAAACTCGTACCATGAAAGACTGATAAATAAAATTTATCCAGTAAAATTACAGAAGTATATATGCTCAAATAAGGAATATGATTATTTTAATATTACAAATATTGATCATATAGTTCCTAAATATTCTAACTATGAAATAGCAATTAGAAATGAACCATATACTCAAGGTTTAATTAGTTATAAGTCTTTTGAAAAAGTATCCAAGCATGATAAATAAAAACTACTCTGTTAGTTTATCCAGACAACAGCCTTAAATTTCTACAGAGAAAATGTATGAAACTCAAAGAATTAGAAAACGAGGTTCTTAAACATGATAAAAGTGAATTAAGTGGAATTATCGCAATTGATGAACAATTTTTCCACAGTTAATGGTGAGAAAAAGCAAAATCAGTGTTGATAGATCTGGAACAATGTTTAATATTAGCAGAGGAATATAATAGTCCTGCAGAAGACTTAAATGCAGAATTCAAAAATAAATAGTTAAAAATGCTCTAAAAGATGTTTTTGTGAAAGGATTAATCTCTGATGGTGATAAATTATATAAATCTATCGCAGATGACTTAAAAGTACTTCATCAATTATGCACTTTCCATTTAATGAATATATCTAAATGAGAGAATTAATAAAACCCATAAACAAACTAAAACGAAGAATTAAAAATTCTTCTAAATTTTCAGCACTGAAAATAAAAGAAGAACCAAAACTTCATCAAATAAAATAAATAAAAGACAAACTACCTTTTTTAAGCATACCAAGACTAAAAATAAGAATAAAAAAAATATTTATAAATAAATTATTAACTATTAAAAAAAAAATTTTTAAATATTGGGTTGAAATTATCCTTTTTGTATTCTAATGATTTCCTTATTATAACATTGTTAGATTTTTAAGAAAGCTTTGAAAGTTATAAAATTTTAATAATCTAAAATTCTTAATCTAAAACTTTCATATAAGTATATAGTCATTGATATTTAATAATTTAATTAATAAATTTTTTATATAATATTTTATTGGTTAAAATTTATTTTTAACTTAGAAGAATTTATTCTCTGTTTGAAAATTTATTTTCAACTTAGAAGAATTTATTCTCTGTTTGAAAATATCAATTAAACATAGATTATTTCATTATTAAATAATTATAAAATTCATTATATCAATAAATACATTATTTAATTAAATAAAACTTAAAATAAAACAATATTATATTTATTTAAAAAGTCCATTATTTACAAAAATTATGTCAAGACTATAATATCAATAAATAATTTACAAAATTAATAAACTGGTGTTATATTGAAGTATAAACTATTGGAAAATCCTTCTGTTGATGAATCATTTGATTTAATAAACGATGGATTGAGAAAAAAAGCAACAATTATTATGGTTGCATGTTGTAAAGTTATATATGAAGGAAGAGCATTAAGTGAACTTGATTTTGGAGAAAGAATTATTTTAATTAAGCCTGATGGTTCTTTTTTAATTCATCAAGAAAGGAAAGTTGAGCCTGTCAATTGGCAACCACCAAAATCAAGGACACGAGTCTTGATTAAAAATAATAAGATATTCATTGAAAGTTTTCGTCGAAGTCCTAAAGAAAGGTTGGAAGTTGAAATAAATAAAATTCATTTTGGAAATTATTCCCTTGTTGAAGATTATCAAGAACTACAATTAGCTGGTTATGAGAAAGATATGGGTGATATGATAATGAAACATCCCAATATGATTGAGGAAGGCTTTAAACCAGTCAATCGAGAATATGCAACTGAACACGGATTTATTGATATTCTTGGAAAAGATAAAAAAGGTAATTTAATGGTTCTTGAATTAAAATCCAGAAAAGCTGGAGTTAATGGAGTGAAACAATTGAAAAGATATTTAATAGACTTTGAAAATAATCAAGATAGCTATTTAAAAGATAGTGGGATTAAAATGAAAAAAGTTCGAGGTATAATAGTGGCTCCTTCAATTGATGAGAGAGCCAAGGAATTAATTGAAGAAGAAAACATTGAATTTAAGGCTATTGAACCTCCAAAAGAGTTAAAAAAAGATAAAATAATTACATTGGATTATTTTAATTAAATACAAAGTATTACTTTTTAGAATATTAATTTTGAATAACGATATTTTGCGAAAGTTTTCAATCATATAATTCACACGGTTAAATGTAGTTATTTTTATGTTATATTAATTGGATTTTTCAGATATTGAGACTTATAAGTTTGTCAATTTTTAAAATTCAACAAAGTATATATATGAGAAACATATAATTTATTTTGATACTATGAAGTATCAAAAGAATGTTATCATAGCGATAATATTATCTCTTTTAATAACATCCAATGTAGCTGCAGGAGTTTTTATAAATGATGGTAAAATTTTTAAAAATAGTAGATTACAGAAGGTGGAAAATGAAGAGCAAATTGATGTGACAAATGTCACTACTGTTAATATAACAAAAAATATCACTACTGATGAAGATGAGAGTAGTGAGACCATAGTAGAAAAGCAATATGAACCTGAGACAATAACAGTTTACTGCTATCCATCAAGTTTTCTTGACGCGTCTTATCCATATAGGTTATACAAAACTGTTTGGGATGCACATATATTAGATATATGTAGTTTGAATCCTAAAGGTGTTTTTGAGAAAGAATGGACATCTTACGATGATCGTGATTTTTCTTGTTTAACTGGTTATGAAAAGGATGTTGGTGGAAATAGTGTACGAAAATATTTGATCAGTGTTGAAGTTGCCTAACTTCTTTTTTTATTTTTTTATTTCAACTAAATTTTTTTTTAAATAATGAACTTGTCTAATATGTGTTGTTAGACATTCTTGTCCTGATTTTTTGTCTGTTTTTACAAATTGATTTTGCTATTATTAATTAGTCTGTCTGTTATTAATTGAAGTATTTTTATTCCTGGTGATTTACACATTTCTCTCTTTTTTTCACTTTTTATATAAAATTAGGTTAATATAAATTTATATATTAATAGTACTTTCAAATAAATTAATCTATTTATTAAATTTTATTTCATCTAATTTTCTAAATATTGTTTATTAATTTAGATTGAAGTATTATTTAAGTAATATTTTGAAATAGCGATGGTTTCTCTTTATTTTTTACTAATATTAATTACTATTTCTTTTTTGGTAAGTTGGAGTGTAAACATTTACATTCAGTTATATAATAGTTTTTTTAGGAACTACTTTTTTTTAGTTTTTCAATTTCTTCGACATGATAGTTTTCAGTAAATTTATTAGCTGGTTTAGCTATTGTGATATGATGTTCTTTTTCTAATTTGTAGATTAAATATTGGTCGTTATCTAATTTTACAGATTTTTCAGGGGTTTCAAGTTTTAATTCATTTATTTCATCTACAATATTCTTATATTCATCATTTTCAATAGCTATTAACTCTTTAATCGGTGTTTCTTTAAGTTCACTGTTTAATTGTGTGGATAAAGCTAATATTCCATTAATATTTTCACCATCAACTTCAAAATTTGATTTTCTTATTTCATTCATACTTAATAGTACATGATCTACTGTTGATTTTGTAACAGGAATTTCATTTGATTTTCCGATTAGATTTATTTTGTAGGAATTATTCCAGGAACCAATTTTATATATTGAATAGTTAATATCACTAAATTTAATTTCTACATCTTTATCTTCTTTTTTTTTGTTCATATTTGTCTCCTTGAATTTTATGATAATTTTAAATTTCTAAATTATTGGGGTTTCCTTTTTTTAGAAATATTTTTATTTAAATTAAAATTTAAAGATTTAAAATTTATTTAATTTCAAAATAAAGAGAATGAAATTGGTAAAAAAATTTCACTTAAATCCATAAACTTTTAGTTAAACCTAAACCTTTATATACTATGAAGTTCAATAGTATAATTGTCTACTAATATTTGTATAAAAACATCCATTATCAAATTAAAATTGTTAGTAGAGCAAACACGAAATGTCATTTAATTGATATTATCTCCAAAAAGCCCTGATTGAAATTATTTTCGCGATTTCAGTAATTAAATCAGGGCATATTTCTTCTGTAAAAATATCTAAAAGTTCTTTCTGTAAAAATATCTAATTTTAAATTTAAAATTAATTGAATCATTAATTACTAAATTTAATAGTTGCTTTCTTTAAAATATCTGCAATTGTTTTTAAATCATTTTCAGTCACTTTAGGATGGATTGGAAGTGAAATCACCTTATCTGCAGCATCTTCACTAATAGGACACCTATCCTTAAAACCTAAATTTTCATATAACTCCTGTTTATATATTGGAGTAGGATAATGAACACCAGTTCCAACAGTATTATCGTTAATAAACTTAATCCATTCATCTCTATTTCCATTTTCAATAGCTATTGTATATTGATGATAGACATGACTCCAGTCACCATTTGTCTTAGGAATTTTAATACCTTCAACATTGGATAATTCTTTATTTAAAAATTTTGCATTTTCAATTCTTCTTTTATTAAATTTATCAAGTTTTTTAAGTTGAACAAGACCAATAGCTGCAGATATGTCTGTCATTCTGAAATTGTACCCTAAAACACTATGTTTATATCTTTCACTTTCTCCATGAGATCTAAACATCTTAGCCTTAATGGCATACTTCTCATTATTGGTTGTAATCATTCCACCCTCACCAGTAGTCATATTTTTAGTTGGATAAAAACTAAAACAAGCTAAATCACCAATACTTCCTATTTTCTTGCCATTGAAGATAGATTCATCATTTTTATAAATAGCTCCATGAGCTTGAGCAGCATCTTCAATAACAATCAAATTATTCTTTTTAGCTATTTTCATTATTTCACCCATATCTGCACACTGACCATAAATATGAACAGGCATAATGGCTTTTGTTTTCTCGTTAATAGCTATTTCGATTTTTTCAGGGTTTATATTGTATGTGTTTTTATCAATATCTACAAAAACAGGTTTGGCCCCAGTATAAAGAATAGAGTTACCTGTGGCTGCAAAAGAAAAAGGAGTTGTTATTACCTCATCACCTTCACCAATTCCACAGGATAATAAAGCTGTATGTAAAGCTGCTGTTCCTGAATTTGTAGCTATCGCATATTTTGTTTTAATAAATTCTGCAAACTCTTTTTCAAACTCATCAACTTTTGGTCCTTGAGCAATAAATCCTGATTTTAATACTTTTACAACTTCTTCTATTTCTTCATCTTCGATTATTGGGTTAGCGATAGGAATTTCAATATTCATACATTCACACCATTTTTAATAAGTCAATGCTTTTATAGTCGTTGAAATAATTTTTTAAGTAGTGGACTTTTTTAAATAGATTATAATATCATTTTATTTAATTAAATAATATGTTTTTTAATATGATTAATTTTAAATTATTTAATAGTGAAATAAATTATATTTAAAATATGATATTTTTAAAAAAAAATAAAGAATAAATCTTTCTAAGTTAGAAAATTATATAAAAAATTCATTGATTAAATTATTAATATCGAAGGATGTAGTTAAATATCAACTATCAAAATAATTAATTAATGATTATATTTAAATTAGGAGTTTATAATAATCTCCATCAGTCTTTTTAATCATCTTAATTATATTAGAATTTTCTAAGGATAACAATACATGATACATACTGAAGTTACTTAACTTTAATTCACCATACAACAAGTTTCCTTCTAATAAATGTCTGGATACAGTTTTATCATCTTTAATTAAATTTATTAAGATTTTCAAAGATTCTTTTTCTTTTTTATTCAATTCTAAGTTTTCAATTTCTTCTTTAATTTCTTTAACTTCATTGTTTCCAATAGCTGAATTTTCATGAGATTCTTTTATTTCATTATTCTTAACATCTGAACCTTTAAGATCTTTTCTGACTTCATCATTTGAAATAGCTATTTTATTATCTGTGCTGACAACTACTTCTTCATCTAATTTATTTAATTCTATCTTATTGTTATCCTGAATAATTATTCCTTTAATGGTTAATTCATTTAAAACATTTTTCAAATATTCTTTATATATTTCAAGTTCCATCCTTAAGATATTCATTGGTATTCTATTATCATATTCTAAACTTAAAGTTTTAATTTGTTTATATATAATATATTCTTTCTTAGAAATAGTGACCATAAACTATCCTATCCTTTAATATAACATCTACTTTGGAACTAATAAATTAGCAGCAACCAATCTACAAATATCTGTTCTTGTAATAACTCCAACAGGTTTTTCATCCTTAACAACTAAGAGACCACTAATATCTGCTCTTAACATTAAGTTAGCACAATCTTTAATACTATCATCTTCATCAATTGTTAATAAATTCTTAGACATCACAGATTCTATAGTATATTTTTTCTCATGTAAACTTTTTAAAAGATCTATTATATCATTATGAGAAATCACACCTATTGGATTTTCATTTTCATCAACAACAAATAATCTTTTTATATCTGCTTCGTACATTTTTTTAAATGCTTTAATTGGATTTTCATCTTTTCTAATTGAAATTATTCCCTTATTCATTACATCTTTAATTTTCATTATTAGTCACCTATGTTAATTTTTATAGATAATGGGCTATTTATAAAGAAAATTTTGATATTATTTTAAAGTCTACTGTTAATTTTATGTATGTTTTGTGTATAAATTATTTTTTATAAAAAAACACAAAAAGAATACTACGGATCCATGCTCCGTGGATGAATTTTTGTAACTCAAAGGTATATTTTTCTAACCCAAAATATATATAAATGATAAAAATCAAATAAAATATCTGTATGGTTGGGAGAACTGGAGTTAAAAATATTAAAGAATACTTTAGTGTTTTAAACAATGCACAGAGTAAAATGAATGTTTAGTTCGTGGACTGTGAATCTACGGAGTCCTTGCTCCGTAGAGCTTCAATATTTTCATGATAAAGAGCTCTATCCATTACCAAATCTAATTTTTTAATTAAACCATCATTATCAATATATGTGACAGTTACACCGTCCATATACATGAAATCAGATGTGGCATAGTCAATATCAGCCATATCTATAATTATATTATCAAAAGTCACATTATCCGCAGCTGAAACAACAGCTGGGGCACAAATCACAGATATAAAAGCTAACAATATTTTCGAACAGAGTGAGAAACTTAGGAAACAAAGTTTACATTATTTCAAAGGTCTTGAAAAACTTAAAATTTTAAAAATCTGCATTGTTAAACAGCTTCAATAAAGAAAAAAAATATTTGATGATGACCCTTTTATATACTGATGTTTTTGTGATAAGAGTATTTTAGTAGTTCTTTTAATGACCATATGTGGTTTGTTAATCTTATAGACATTATTGGAGTTATTTTATCATATTTTTTCCATACATTGTCCTTTATTACTGAAAATCTTTTGGATTACTGAAAATCGAAGATTTTCATAATTACAAAAATTGCAAAGCAATTTTTGGTAATTTTCATAATTACAAAAATCGAAGATTTTTGGTAATTTTCTTTAAATTCTTTTTTTTTTCAAGGAATGATGAGTTTTAACGAATATTATGGACGGTTTTATATAAATCTAAGCTTTATTGTAAGCCATTTTATACTTTTT
>JAITGU010000039.1 GCA_031280375.1 Candidatus Methanovirga procula
TCATGATATTAATTGTTATCCTTTCTCCTATTTAAATATTATGTTCATATAACACTTTTGGATCTATTTTGCATCGGCATTAACATGCCACCCATTGAATTTTTTACACAGTCAAAAAAATAATGAGAAACTATTTTTAATCAATATTTCCAAAGGAAATTTAGGAAATGTTAATTTCCGTTTTTTTATTTTCGAGTGAAACGAAAAATTTTAGAAAAAATAAAAATTTTTTCTGACTGTGCAAAATCTGTGATTTTGCAACACGCAGAAAATCTTCGATTTTCCTAAGTTTAAAAGTTATTGCTTTTAAAATTTAGAAAGGCTTCACTTTTCTGACTATTGCAAAATCTACAATTTCACAATAATTTAGGGAAAATCTCTAAAAATAACAGTAAAATATCCTTAAAAAGAGTAAAGTATACGAATTTTCCAATGAAAAAGTGTAAATAATAACAAAACATCATATCAATTATATTTTTAAACAAAGTTTATAGAAACTCTCTACAGTATGTTCATACCCAACATATAAATGTTTTGATTTAATTTCAAAATACAAGTTTTATTCATTGTCAAAATTTATATCCAAAATCGACTAAAAAGACCCAAATTAAAAAAGCTGTGCAACAATTATTTTTGTTCAGTTATCATATATATTAAGTTGAATAATTAAGTAGGTTTTAAAATAAAAATATACTTTTTATAATTATTTAACTAAATAATATAATATTGTTCATTGAAATTGGAATTGTTGCACACCCTATAAACAAAAAAAAAAGTTAAAAATTAATCACGAACTTTTTCTCTCTATTTAAATGATTAAAAACTTAAAAAAAGGAAAATAAAAGTTTTTAACCCCAAAAACTAAAAATTCTAAAATAAAAAAAGCGAAATGATGAGTACAAAACTAAGAACTTAAAAAAATCGTGAACTAACACTCTTAATTAATTCAGACATTTTATTTGGGTCTTAATCTCCAATAAAATTTTTTAATATTTGAGGGTGTCTAACAACCCAAGTTTTTAAAAATTTGTTTGCTCCATTTCCAATATAAAGATTTATACAGTCTTATTTTTCATGTGAAAATAATTGTTAGACAGACCCATTTATCTTAATATAATAATCTTCTATTTTAAAGCATGCTTGTTATCTTAAGTTTAATTAATTTTCAGATATTTTTAATTTATAATTTCAATAATATTCCTTAATTTGTAACTTGATAATGGAATAACCAACTTGTATATATTATAGTGTAATTGATCTTTAACAGTCAATTGATTAAATTTTTATAATGAATAATGTCCGAAAAATTATATGTGAAAAATTTTAGATATTTGTAAAAAAAATTGAAATTAAAAATGGATTTAATGGTTTAAAAATTTTAAAATATAATTTAAATAGTGTAATTCTAAAAAATATTAGTTTTCATGTGTGGGATAATTATAAGAATATTTCTATTAATTTCTTCATTAAATAAATCAGTTAATCAATAATTCAGACATTGCTACATTGATGCATTATATACTTGATTTAATAGCATATTTTTTCTATTAAATGATTACTTATATTAACTAATCAATAGAGAAAATGTTGATATTGACTTAATAAAGTTGAAAAACTATTAAAATTATATTTGATGAACAGTACTTACTTATTTGACCTATATTAATTTAAAACACTTATTTCATTTTGTAAATGAGAAATTATTAAAATAATTTACTTTTAAATTATAATCAAGTTTATCAATTAAATATGGATTTCAATGTTACATCATCTTTTTTAAGTTAAGTTTATATTATTTAAGAATCATATATGTTACATGTTATTTACATTACTTACAATTTATTTAAATATTATTTTCGATTAATACAGTTATACTGTTTACTTTAAGGAACTTTATTCATATATACTTTTTCTTAATAAAAAGATAAAAACAAAATCAATTAATTAGTTAATGAGGAATTAATCTATTCATTGATTTACTTTAATTAATTAAATTATAATAAATAGTGTGATAATCATGAAAATTACTAAAATTACTGAAACAGCACTTAGGGATGCTCATCAATCTCTTATGGCTACAAGAATGAGAACAAGAGATATGTTGCCAGTTGTTGAAGAGCTTGATAAAATTGGATTTTTTTCATTAGAAGCATGGGGGGGAGCAACTTTTGATGTAGGTATTCGCTATCTTAATGAAGATCCTTGGGAACGTTTAAGAGCAATTAAAGAACACTTAACAAAAACACCTCTTCAAATGCTTATTCGTGGTCAGAATTTAGTGGGATATAAACATTATCCTGATGATATTGTAGAAAAATTCGTGGAAAAATCCTATGAGAATGGTGTGGACATATTCAGAGTTTTTGATGCTTTAAACGATGTTCGAAACATGGAAAAAACAATTAAAACAGCAAAAGCACAGGGAGCTCATGTTCAAGGGACTATAAGTTATACTACAAGTCCAGTTCATACATTAGAAAATTTTGTTAAATTAGCTAAGGATTTAGAGGAATTAGAATGTGATTCCGTGAACATTAAGGATATGGCTGGATTAATTTATCCTGTAGATATTTATAAATTAGTTAAAATGTTGAAAGAGGAAACTGATTTATTAATAAGTTTACATTCACATTCAACAAGTGGAATGACACCTATTAGTTATTATACTGCTTGTGAAGCTGGAGTCGATGTTTTAGATACAGCTATTTCACCATTATCTTGGGGTGCCTCTCAACCACCAACTGAAAGTATTGTAGCAGCACTTAAAGGAACACCTTATGATACAAAATTAGATTTAAAACTTCTTAGCAACATTAAAAAATATTTCATAGATATTAGAGAAAAATATGCTGGCTTAATAGATCCAATTTCTGAGAAGGTTGATACAGATGTTTTATTATATCAACTTCCAGGAGGAATGCTTTCAAACCTGGTCTCACAATTAAAAGAACAAAATGCATTGGATAGATATCATGATGTCTTAGAGGAAATGCCAAGAGTTAGAAAAGATTTAGGTTATCCCCCACTTGTTACTCCAACAAGTCAAATCGTTGGTATACAAGCGGTTATGAATGTTTTAAATGGAGAGAGATATAAAATAGTTTCTAATGAAGTTAAAGACTACATTAAAGGGTTTTATGGAAGACCTCCAGCACAAATAAATCCAAAAATAGCTAAAATGATCATCGGCGATGAAAATACTATTGATTCAAGACCTGCCGATTTATTAAAACCACAATACGAACACTATAAGGCTGAAGGAATTAAAAAAGGCATTATTAAAAAAGATGAAGATATTTTGACCTTAGCTATTTATCCAGCTATCGCCACTAAGTTTTTAAGTGGAGAAATGAAAGAGGAAGAATTATTATCTCCTAAACAAATAGTTAATAATACTAATGAGCTTGAAATCCCAACTGAATATAGTGTTGAGGTTGATGGAGATGTTTTTGATGTTAAAATTATGCCTACAGGATATTTAAATATAGAAGAAGGTCAAAGGTCTCCTAAAGGTGATGTTGAAGGTGGTGTTTCTTCAACTATGCAAGGGATGCTTTTAAAACTTAAAGTTGCTATTGGAGATAAGGTTAAAAAGGGAGATATTTTAGCTATTATTGAAGCAATGAAAATGGAAAATGATATTGAAACAAGTGTTGATGGAGTTGTAGAAAATATCTTTGTAACTGAAGGAGATTCGATCAATGCAGGAGATATTTTAATGGTGATTAAATAATTTTTTTACAATTTCAAGGAATCTATCCAGAAATTTAAATTCAAGTTTTTTTTTATAGACTTTAAGTGTGTTCTGTTTCTAAGTAGTTGCTTGGATCCTCAATACCACTTTTCATAAATGCTGATTTTCTTCTAATGCAAGATTCACATATTCCGCAATGTTTTTCTTTGTTGTCATAACAGGAATAGCTAAGTTCCATAGGAGCATTTATGCTATTTCCTAATTTAACTATTTCTTCCTTATTTAAATCAATAAGAGGAGCTTTTATTTCCACAGATTTTTTAGAGCCAATAGCTATTGTTTTATTAAAACTTTCTAAAAACTCTTTTGAATTATCTGGAAAAGTATTTGCTTCTTCTTTATCCCAACCAACAATTATTGCTTTTGCACCTAAACTTTCAGCAAACGAAAGAGCTATTGCAGTAAAAACCAAATTTCGCCCTGGAACCCAGACTTTATCTGCAGATTCTTCACATATTTCTTGATTGTTAATATCTTCAATTGAGATTTTAGGTAGTTCATTTTCTGTGGTTAGTGAAGATGAACCTAATTTAGATAACCAGGATAGGTCGATTATTTCATGATTAATCCCTAATTTTTTACAAATTTTCTTAGATGCATTTATTTCTTGTTTAGCTTTTTGACCATAGCTAAATGTTATTGCATAAATATTATATTTGTCTTTGTAGTATGAAGTGGCCACTGTTGAATCCAATCCACCTGATAAGACACTTATAGCTTTTTTCATTTCTTTTCTCCATTACTTACATTATCAGATGATCAATTATAGTCCTTGATATTAATAATTTAATTGATGAATTTTTTATATAATTCACCATTGTTAAAAATTTATTTTTAACTTAGAAGAATTTATTCTCTGTTTAAAAATATCAATTAAAAATAACTTATTTCCTTATTAAATGATTTAAAATTAATTATATTAAAAAATATCTTTATTCATTAAACAAAAAATTCAAAATAAAATTAAGATTAACTGATTAAATTTTAATTAATTAAAACTTTTATAATATTTCTTATTTAATATTAATTCTTATATTATTTTAATTAAAGATTTATTTTTGAATTTATCGTTGAAATTAACAAACTATACTCTCACATCAATTCCTAAAATATCTTTTTTGCCATTGTAAATATCTAAAGCTATTTGGGCACTTCCAACTGCACCTGATGAACTTGGTAATATTTTGGTATTAAATCTGTTTTTTAAAAATTTGTTGAGAAGTTTTTCGAAATCTAATGGATCTTTCATAGAACCTACTGAACCAGTTAAACATATTCCATCTATTTTTTTGTTAGATATTCCTACAAGTGAATATATTTCCATGGCAACTGTCATTGCCAAAGTTTCAATAGCTAACACTCCTTTTGGATCCTTACTTCTATATTTTTCAAGGATTTTATCTTTTATGAAAGCAACTTTACCATTTACCTCAGCTATTTTAACTGCACCAGCATGAGAAAATGCTTGGTTTGCAGTTACTTTTCTTTCATCAATATATCTGATCATTTCAAGGTCGATTGGACCATGAACTATTCCCATGGCCCCTAAACACGCATCAATAGCTCCTCTTATTTTTCCATCTTCTATTAAAATGTTAACACTATTAGAACTTATATCTGCAACGACCATATTTTCCCATTTTGTTGATATGTATGCATTGTAGGATATACTAACCTTCTCAGAACTTGCTTGATGAGAGTAAGCAGCATTAAATCTTTTATCAAGACTTGGTGAATTTTTGTGTAATCCAGGTATAATTACAGTTGGAATATCTGATTTTTCAATTTCATTGTAGACAGATGTTCCTCCACCAGTCACTTTTCCAGCACCATTAATTGAGAGAATTCCTTTGTTTTTAACTTTTTTTAGAGGTAAAATAGAGCTTATACCATCACCCATTCCATAGGTCATTGCTAATAGACTTATAGATTCAAGGTCAATTCTTTTTGATAATTCTCCAATAGCTGAAACCTTACCTGCTTTACTATCCTCTCTATCTATTTTAAATACTTCCACATTTTCAATATCTTCATTATGGATTATTCCAAATGAAATTCCTGTTGTTCCATGATCCATTCCAACAAAAGTCATTAAGCATCTCTCATCTTAAATTTCAATATTATATTGTTAGTTAACGATTATGGGCTAAGTATTAAGTCTACTTCAGTGAAAACAAAAAGTTAAGTTCAAAATAAGTTAAGTTCTATTTTTGATCAACTTTTGTTCCTAACGAAGTGAGGAACTTAGGAACCGAAGGTTCTGTTTATTCTCAAGCGAAACATCAGAATTTAGAAAAATTTAAAAGGTTAAATTATTTTTCTAAACCACATGCTTTTCTAAGTTTAGATCCTGTAATTTCAATATCTTCTTCACTTTCAATGGCTCTCATCCTATTGAGCATTGGTTGTTTAGATAAGTTTTCTGTAGTCCATTCTTTGGTAAATTTACCTTTTTGAATTTCATTTAAAATTTTTTTCATTTCTTTCTTTGATTTTTGATTGATGACTCTTTCTCTTCTACTTAATCCACCAAACTCTGCAGTGTTGCTTACATCGTTCCACATTCCAGCAAAACCTTTTTCATAAATTAAATCAACAATTAATTTTACTTCGTGACAGGTTTCAAAGTAAGCTATCTCTTTTTGATAGCCTGCTTCTACTAAGGTTGTAAATCCAGACTTGATTAATTCTGTAATTCCTCCACACAAAACTGCTTGTTCTCCAAATAAATCTGTTTCAGTTTCTTCTCTAAAAGTTGTTTCAAGTACACCTGCTCTTGATAATCCACAAGCTTTACCCATGGATAAGGCAATTTGTTTAGCATCTCCAGTTGCATCCTGTTCAACAGCTACAAGTCCAGGAATTCTAAAGCCTTCAAGATAGGTTCTTCTAACCATTGAACCTGGTCCTTTTGGAGCGATCATTGTTATGTTAACATCTTTTGGAGCTTTTATGTATCCAAAGTGTATGTTGTATCCATGTGAGAATGAAACTGTGTTTCCAGCTTTAAGGTAAGGAGCAACAAATTTTTCATAAATATCTCCTTGGATTTCATCAGGCAACAGAAAATGAATAATATCTGCTTCTTTTGCTGCTTCTTCAATAGTTTTAACATCCATTCCGTCATCAATAGCTTCTTGCCAGGACTGTCCACCTTCTCTAAGTCCAAGAATAACATTCAGTCCACTATCAGCCATATTTCTTGATTGTCCTCTTCCTTGACTACCATAACCTAAAACAGCTATTGTCTTATTTGCAAGTATTCCTGTGTCTATATCTTTATCATAATACATCTTCATATTAATTTCTCTCCTTTATTATATTTTATTCCTTTATTATAAAAAGATTATTTATAAAAAAATAATATAATTTAAATATATGATATTTTATCTAACTTTATCAACATATTATATTTTTATTATTTATAAAATCTTGAGTTTATAAGTTAGAAAAACGAAGTTTTTCTTTAAATTTATAAAAAGGTTATAAATACTTAAATATGAAATTCAAATATTTAATTTCACAAAACATTATAATAATATTAATCAATGAAATATTTTATATAAAATTATTAATAATATTTTAATTTATTTAATTATATAATTTATTAATCAATAATATTTATTTTTAACAATCTCTCCATCTTGGAAGACCATTAAAATGTTGTTTTTGTCTTCTAAGACTGAAATCTCATCAAGAGGATTTTTTTTAGTGAAAACCAAGTCTGCAGATTTTCCAGGTTCAATTGAGCCAATTTCATCCTGCAAACATGAACATTTAGCACTGTTTAAAGTTCCAGCCATAATAGCCTCAAGAGGAGACATTCCCATCCTTACAAAGTATCCTAACTCACTTAAATTATTTCCGTGTTCTTGAACACCACTATCTGTTCCCATAGCTATTTTCACGCCTTGATTATAAGCTATTTCAATATTTTCACCGTGGATTTTAGCTAATTTTAATGTACCTTCAATTTTATGATCCTCTAAAAGATGGTTCTTAGCAGCTATCTCTTGGTTTTTCATCACTGAAAAAGTTGGAATTAAGAATATATCTTTTTCGACCATTGATTTAGCATTTTTCTTATCTACGGATGTTCCATGTTCAATTGAATGAACATTAGCTTTGATTGAAAGTTTTAATCCACCATAACCGTGACAATGAGTAGCAACCTTTCTATCAAGACGATTTGCTTCACTAACAATAGCTTTAAGTTCTTTAATATTAAACTGAATATCGTCTGTTTTATCGTTTGCACTAATAGTTCCACCAGTTGCCATGACTTTTATAAAATCGGCTCCAGCCCGTGCAACTTCTCTTGTTTTAGCTATTACTCCTTCAACACCATTACAGATAGGGTGTGGAAATCCAGGATATCTAACGATCATATCGTGCCCTGATTTTAATGTAATATCAAAGTGACCTCCAGTTATTGAAAGAGGCATTACAGATATTTGAAGTTTTGGAGAAGGAAATAGTTTATCCTTTGCTGCTAATTTAAACCCATAATCAGCTAATCCACAATCCCTCACTGTTGTCACACCAGTTTCCAATGTCAATTTGGCGGCATTCAATCCTTTATAAAAATAGTATGAAAGAGGGTTATTCATGTTGTCTTCATTGTGAAATCCATTGGCCATTAGATGAACATGTGCATCAACAAATCCAGGCATTAAAAATCCGTCCTCACCATCTATGATTTGAGAATAATTTGATGGATTTTTAGATAAGTCTTCACCAATTTCTTTTATTTTCCCATTTTCAATAGCTATTGAAGTATTTTCTTTCACTTCCCAATTAGCAGCACCAATAAGTGTTATGTTTTTCATTAAAGTCGAATTCATTTTTTTCCATCCAGTTAAATATTGTTTTTATCAACAAATTATTAAAATTAGACATTATAAACATTAAATGTTTATTATGTGAGTTAGACTATATTATAGTGAAGTTATTGAAGTTTTTTCCACAAGACTTATAACTTCCATGATTATATCTGTTGTATATTATATAAATGTTCGTAAACCTAATGAGAGTTTCTATTAACCTATAAAAAATAGCATATTTTGATAAGATTTATAAATATATGAAACTCCATATTAACCTAATGTGGTAGTAAGTATA
Organism: Candidatus Methanovirga procula; assembly: GCA_031280375.1. GTDB lineage: Archaea > Methanobacteriota > Methanobacteria > Methanobacteriales > Methanobacteriaceae > Methanovirga > Methanovirga procula. The sequence goes on from JAITGU010000039.1 coordinate 8,876, forward strand.
TAAAGGTGTCGGTCACATCTAAGGTATCGATTATTCACACCCTCCAATTGTGGTTTTAATTTGAGTATTAGGGACTTCACATGTTATAATGGTATAAAGTGATAATTATGAACAATATAATTAATCTTATCAGCAACAAATGTAGCTGATGTTAAAAAACACGGTGATAAATATGAATGAATATTGATCAA
>JAITGU010000104.1 GCA_031280375.1 Candidatus Methanovirga procula
GTCATTTGAAGAAGTTATTTAAGACTATTGGAGGTATTGAAATTTATTTAGACTTTGAGAGTTAAATGGGAGTGAGGTCATGGAAAAAATATTGCACCCATTGGATTTTTTACATGGTCGAAAATACTTGATTTTCTTCAATTATTGAAAATTTATTTTCAACTTAGAAGAATTAATTCTTCGTTTTAATAAGTAAAGATTAATTATTTTAAAAAATTGAATAATAATATCATGTATTTTATATGATAAATAATATTTAATAAATTAATATTAATTTAAAGAAATTTATTTTTTAAGAATATTATCCAACTTACTATAATTCAGAAATTTTTAATTTTCGTTATATATAGAATATGAATTTTCATGAAAAACTCCAAACTTTTTTACAGCCTCTTTTACAGTGTTCAAATTTGGTAAAACTATTTATTCATACTTTAAAGCTTCTGTTGGAGATAGTTTATATGCTTTAATAGCTGGAAATAGTCCACCTATCAATGCAATGCCAATAATTATTAAGAATTTATAGGTAAAAATGTTAGTATCTAATGTTTGTAGAAAGCTGATGAAGTCTAAGTTTAGGTCAGCTATTATGGTTTGTATTTCAAAGTCGATTATGAGAGATAATATTGAACCTATTAAAAAGGAACAGGTAGCGAGTATGAATGTTTCACAAAGTATCATAGAAAATATTCTTTTTGATTTCCATCCAATAGCTTTTAAAAGACCAATTTCTTGTGTTCTATCGTGTACAGACTTAGTCATGAAAATAAGAATCATTACAATTGCAATAAATTCTGGAATTAACTTATACATAAAATCAGATAAAAAACTAATGGTACTCTCTTCATATGCATGAATACCTATCTTCATCTTTATACTTTTTTTCTATCTTTTTTGAAACTTCTGAAATATTGTAGTCTGGTTTAACTTTTACATGAATCTCCCATAATATTTCCTGATTATCTTGCTTTCCTCCATTTTCTCGCTTTACAGTCTCAATCCTTAATACATTTTTTAAAGATGTATATGAATCAATATGCTTATTATCAATAATTCCAACAACATTATAAGTTTCATTAGCTATTAAAATACTGTCTCCAACATTCTTGTTTAAGACTGTCATTTCTCTTTTAGATAAAATTATTTCTTTCTCATCATTATCAAACATTCTACCTTTTATGATATTTATTTTCACTAATTTCTGTTCTAATGAATTAAAACCTGTGATTGAAAGAATATTTTTATTATCGAGATTAAAACTTGTAGTATATGTTCCTATTACTCCCTCAACACCTTCTTCACTTTTTAATTTATCAATTAAACTTTCATTCACATATAGTTTAATATCTTTTTTACCAATAATATAGCTATTACCATTATCACTTGATATCGTTGATTTAACATCTGTTTTATTATCTATGACTATAAAACCACTAACATTATCATCACTTGATATGCCCATTATCATAAAGTCAGTATCTCCATATTTTTCAGTGACAAAACCATTAATTAAAGCATAAAGAAAAATTAGAACCACAGAAATAGTTATACCTAAAATTATGAATAATGTATTAAATTTTTTTCTAAATGAACTTTTAAAAACAAATTTAATAAACGACATTTGATACACTCATAACTTAATTGGTTAAAAATTTTATAAATATTTAAGTAATATATTGAGACTGTAAAAAAGTGTGGAGTTTTTCGTGAATTCATGTTTTATATAAACAAAATTAAAAATTTTCTAAATTATAAAAACGAAGATTTTATAATTAAAGAAAAACTTCGTTTTTCTGAATTATAAAATAAAAAATTTTATAACTAAATAAACCATGAAAAATTGAAAAAACTCCACAAAAATTTGCACCTTACTAATTCGTAGCAACACTATATAAATAATTGCCATGAACAAAAATTGTAAATTTCTATAGTTCTATTTTATTAATTTTCAAAAAAAAAATTTCATACCTTTTATCATCATCCAAAAATAATTGTTGGACAGCTCTAAATTAGAAAACAATTTTTATATTGTCTTTTTAAAATAAATATTTATTCTCCTAACCATAAAAATAAATTATTTTTATCATCTTGACAAACAAATTTATTTACAAGATATCCATTACCTGAAAATGGTCCATAGCATAAATTTTGAAATGGCTTCCCACAATCATTTATATATATAGTAATAATCAGCACCAGAAGTATAAACCCATTCTCCTTCATCAACATGTGTGAAAACATGACCATAAAATTCACGACCATATTGAGTTTCCATCCAAACACGAGCCCATATGTTAGTACGGCTCTCAATCCAAAATTCTCCATAGACGCCACAAATTTTAGTCTTATTATTTTCTTCTGATAAATAGTGTGGATATATATTGGTCGTGTGAATAGTATTATCTGTTGTATTAATATAGGATATAAAACTAATATTTTCATTTTCGTTTAGAACAAAATCTAAATTATCATTTCCAACTTTTACAAGAGACCTTATGGTCTGTTTAAATAAAGATTTATTCTGTAAATCTATATCTTTAGGAGCTGCAGCTCCAATAACAGTAAAAAATGTTGGAGAATTCAAAATTATATTTTCTGTCTCTAAACTAATTTTTGAACTTAATATTTCTAATTCAGAATATTTTTTAAGCTGATTTTGAAAATCAGCATGCATTTGTGACTCTAAATCCTGTTGACTAAACTTTTGATTAGAAGTCACAGATTTCGCGGAAATACTTGAAACTGATACGATACATATCAACACGAGTATCAAAATAAAATTTTTTTTCACATTCATTTTATCACCTTTATTTATTTAGAGCCGTCCAACAATTATTTTACAAAATATCAATAATAGGGTGTTAGATTTTCGCCAAAAAATGAAGAACAGATATTGCTTGTTTAATATACTTTAAAACTTGTCCAGGATATTTTTTTAAAAGTACATCTGTAAAATAACTTAAATTTAATAT
>JAITGU010000196.1 GCA_031280375.1 Candidatus Methanovirga procula
ATCTGTTCTTATCTATATGGGTCAGTATTTGAATCCTGGTTTTATTTGTGATGAAGGAGTTACAAGTGGAGAAATCCTTAAAGATTATTATTCCACCTGGAAATAAAATAATTGAAAAAGTAAGTATACTGTTTCTTTTTGGAAGTTTTTTAGTAAAAAACTTTACCTTTTTCTTTTTATTCTTTTTTAATAGGTGAGTTAGCTCTCAATTATTTTTTTTCATCTGAAAATTATTGTTAGACAGACTCATTTTAAAATAAAAATAAATATAATAAACTAAAATATAATTAAATAAAGTAATCAAATAAAAAAAATCAGATAAAATAATCATAATAAATAGATAACTAAAATAATTTAAAGTGAACTATAATGAGGTAGAAAAATGAAAAAGCAGAATATGGTTATTACTGCAATAGGAGTTATATTAATAGCTGCTGTTGGATTTTTTGCAACAAGCCAATTAGGATCACATAATGGTAATGAAACTATTACAGACATGGTAGGGAGAAATGTAACAATTCCTTCAGATCCTGGTAAAATAGTATCAACTTCCAGTCCACTTACATCTTTAATATATATGATTGCTCCAGATAAACTCGCTGCTCTCAGTAGTAGTTTTGATAACAATACTAAATATGTTGAAGATAAATATAGACAACTTCCAGTCATTGGGGCTTGGCATGGTAAAAAAGAGGGTAATGCTGAAGCATTGTTAGCCTTAAATCCACCTTTTATTATAGATAGTCCAAAAGTTAGAGATGGTAAAGTTGTTGAAAGTGATTTAGAATTAATTTTAAACAAATTTTCACCAATTCCAGTTGTTGCTGTTCCAGAAACAGCTAATTTAACTAATATTGCCAAAACTTATGATTTTCTAGGAAAAATCTTACATGCTGAATCATCAGCCAACAAACTTAAAGAAACTTTGAATAATTATTTAAGTTTAGGAGAAAAGACTAAAAACCAGACGAAAGACAATCCTAAGAAAGTTTATTATGCACAAGGTGAAAATGGGTTAACTACATCACCGCCTGGTAGTGAACATGCACAAATTTTAGATATTATTGGTGCTAAAAATGTAGTTGATGTGAACTTAACTGCTCAAACAACTCAAGTTGATATTGAACAGGTGATTAACTGGAATCCTGAGGTTATTATCACAACGAATAAGAATTTCTTTAAAAATGTTTACAGCGATCCTCAATGGAATAACATTAATGCTATTAAAAATAAACAAGTTTATTTGGCTCCAAATGATCCTTACAACTGGTTTGATATGCCTCCAGGTTCTAATATGATCATTGGTATTCCATGGACTTTAAAAGTCGTTTATGGTGAACAAAATAAAGATTTAGATCTTAAAAAAGAAGTTAAAGAATTCTACACTAACTTTTACCATTTCAAATTAAATGATGATGATGTTTCAAATATCTTAAAATCATCAGCTCATGATGGTGTTAATTTAAGTTAGATTATTATCATGATTTGTGTATAGATTATGTAAATGAATCTAAATCTAAGGATGATGTCTAATTCTTGGGTTTTTATTCACTTTTTTTATTATTATTTTACAAATTATAATCAAATTGAGTAATTAAATTATAATCGAACAATTTTTACTTGAAAATTTTTCTAATTCTTATTAATTTTTATGGATAATAAAATATATTAAAATCCAAGATTTTTATTAAAAAATTATTCTTAAAATTGTTTAAGTTTTAATTTAAGGATTGATTAAATTAAATTCATTTTAAAAAATGCTCCTTGACCGATGCCTTCATTTACACCAATAGCCACAGATGAGATATTTTCTTTAGGTGAAATATCCTTAATTAATAGTTCTGTGAAATATTTCGCTAATTCTTCAGCTGAGCTATGTTTTAAAGGTAGAAGAACCGTGTCTATTTTAGGAATTCTGTACTCTTTTCCATTGATATTAAACTCCACATATTCTTTATCTTCAAAAAAATCAAAGTTAATATCTTCGCCTGTAAACTCAAATTTAATGTTACTGTTAAAAATAGGTATTAATAATTTATGATCATGTTCCTTACAAATTTTGCGGACAGATTTTTTAACATCTTTAAAATCGATCACAAAATCAAAAGCTCCTGATTGCTCTCCTTCAATTTCAACATCTACAAAATAGCTATGACCGTGTATACATCCACAAAAATCATGTGTAGGTATTATATGTGCAGATGAAAATCTTAGATTTGCACTTATTCCATTAATCACGATTTTCATAGTTTAACCTAATTCTTTCATTTTATTATTCTTAAAATTAATTTCTTAAAATTTAATTTCATCTTAATATTCTTGTTCTCTCTTGAAAAGGAATAGCTAAATCCATAATATTTCCATTTAAAAATGCTGAAACTGATAAAATCACACTTCCAGGGATAACATAAGATGGAGTTCCTCTTTCAATCAAATATACATTTTTATTTCCTAATGCTGCACCAATCATAGATCCAGCAATAGATCCAACGGATTCCATATCTTCAATTGTAGCTACAACAACTGGATCATCAGTTTCATTTGAAACAAAACCAACACCAGGAATTTCTTTGACTTCGTTTTTTATTTTCTGTGAAATATCACTAAGACCAGTCATTCCAGTTGCTGCTTCGATTGCAGAATTTGCAACATCTCCAACAAAGCTTTCACCAGCATAAGTGTCAAAGGCTAAAATTACTGCATCAGGATATCTATTTTCCTTCAATTTAGCTTCAGCATAGGAAATACCTTCACCTGCTTCCTCTTTGTTTTTGGAAATTCCTTTCAAATCCCCAATATCCTCAGAACAGTCTCTCAAAACATCGATTATTCCATTATTAATATCTTCAACTAAATCATCTTCAACGAAAGCTGAAATAACAACATCATCACCAGTTATATTTGTAAGTCCAACTTTTTCAGCCCCTAAATTCTTAATTCTATAAAGATTATCTTCAATATCTTTAATCAACATTTTTGATACTGAAACATCATTTGAAGATACATCTGCCCCAATAGCTATTGCTTTCATTCTATCACCAAAAATTCTATAACTTACTTTTCATATTTAATAGTTATAAACATTTCGATTAACTTAAAAATAAAGACTTACTTGACTGGATGATGTTTTTAAGAGTTATAAATCTATTATTAAGACAATTTCATTAGTTAATAATTTTATTCACTCATTTTTAGTTATTAATCTTTTTTATAGTGTAAGACAAAATTTTCCACACTTTAATAACCTTTTCACTTATTAAAATTTTAATTTTTAGTGAAAAAATCTTTGATTTCGAACAAAGTGAGAAATTTGGGGAATGAAATTCCTGTTGTTCCGAACAAAGTGAGGAACTTAGGACAGAGTTTCCGTCATTTTCTTCAATTCAAAATTTTTATTTTGAATTTAGAAAAACGAAGTTTTTCTTCAATCTTTAAATAAGATATTCATATTTTTAATCATAAAATAATTATAAATATTATTTTTAAAAAAATAAGAATCATAATTTCATAAAATTTAACCTAAAGAAACATATTAATAATTTAGTTCGTGATAAATTATATCATGACCGATAATATTTTTATTTAATTATATAATCTAATAATAGAATATGATTAATATTATAATATCATATATTGTGTAATATGAGTATATAATATTGATTAATAATTAATAACAAACCATACAATCAATTAAAAGATTTTTAATATATTAAGCTGGTTTTGTTCATTAAATAGAGTGTTATGTAAAATATCTTAAATGATTTCTAAATTGATAGTATGTATAAATATTATGAAAAACAGAATATCTTTCAAAAGTTCTTAAGCCTTTAAAAATTAAGTGAAAATATGAGAGGAAAATATAAGAGGTTTAACCTTGTACTCAGATACTAAAATAGCTATTCCAATTTTTAAAAAAAATAAAGAAGAAATCTTAAGAATATCTACTGAATATATAGAAAAAGGTGCAGATATTTTAGAACTTAGAATAGATGGAATTAGTAATCCAGACCCTAAAATGGTTAAAGATATTATTCAGGAAATCAATTTCCCAACAATAGCTACCAATAGATTGAAAGTAGAAGGTGGATATTTTAATGGTTCTGAAGAAGATAGAATAACTATTTTAAGAGCTGCAGCTGATGTTTGTGAGTATGTTGATGTAGAACTTCAAACTGAATTAGAATATATTAATTCAATAACTGAAACAGGTGTTAAAACCATTATATCCTATCACGATTTTGAAAAAACACCTTCTCTAAATGAAATGTTTGACATTGTTGAAGAAGAACTTAAAATAGGAGATATTGCTAAAATAGCGGTTACAAGTAATACTTTAGAAGATACTATTGATGTTTTAGCTGTTTTATCTAAATTTGATAATACAGTAGCTATTTCTATGGGGGAACTTGGTAGTTATACAAGAATAATTGCATCAAAATTTAAAGCCCCCATTACATTCGCTGCTTCCGATGATGTTACAGCTCCAGGACAATTAGACTTTGAAACCATGAAATGGATTTTAAATCTAAATTTAATAGATACTGATGATTTAATTTAATCATTATTAATTTAATACTGAGAATATTAATTTACAGGTTACAATGAAATGGAAAAAAATTGGTAAAATTCTAGTTTTAGATCATGACCCTGGAGATTTAAGCAAATTTTTAAATGAGCTCGATGTTGACACCATAATCAAAGTCAACAAAATTCGTGGTCAATTTAGAGAGCCTGAAATTGAACTTTTATATGGTGAAACTACTGAAACAATTCATAAGGAAAATGGGTGTTTATATAATTTAGATGTATCTAAGGTAATGTGGTCTAAAGGAAATACAGATGAAAGGATGAGAATAGCTAAACTTGTTAATGATGATGAGATTGTTTTAGACATGTTTGCAGGAATTGGATATTTTTCAATACCAATAGCTATTCATTCTAATCCCAAAAAGATAATATCAATTGAAATTAATCCCAATTCTTTCAAATATTTGAAAAAAAATATCATTTTAAATCAGGTCCAGGGTAAAGTAGAACCAATCTTAGGAGGCTGTGAAAATGTGTTTAAAGGTTCTGATGATAACTATAATTTAAATAATATTAATTTAAGCTGTGAAATTAATTTAAGCTGTGAAAATGCGTTTAAAGATTTATCTTTTGATAGGATTATAATGGGTTATGTTAAAACCACTCATTATTATTTAGATTCTGCTATTGCTCTACTTAATGATGATGGAATATTACACTATCACGAGACTGTGCCAGATAAATCAATTAATACTCGGCCAATCAGCAGAATAATGGAAATAGCTAAAGGTAAAGATGTCAAACTTCTAAATATACGCAATATTAAAAGATATTCTCCTGGCGTGTCTCACGTTGTTTTAGATGTTAAAATAAGCTAAAATAAGTTTTTAAAGATGAGTAAAAATTTGAAAGTAAAACTTTGATTTAAAATTAAGAATTAATAAGAATAATTTAAAATAGTATAATTTACTAACAATCAGTTTAAAATAATAATTTAATTTTATAATAATATAATAAAAAAATTATATATGAAAAATTTAGATTATTGTAATTTTATGGAAATATATATAAATAAGAGAATACTAATATATTAATTGTATTATTTTTTTAAAAAGAATAATATTTTATTTTAATAATTCTAATAATCATATTATAATTCTAATAATCATATTAATATTAACTAAACATACTATTACTATTAGATATAACTAATAAGACAATCCTGATTTTATTTTGTATTTTCTACTAAATGATTTTTCTTGTTTTAATTTCTATAGATTATTAAGAATTATATGACCATAATATACTTATTAATGGAAATACAGTGTTACTAATATAGATAATGAATATTACATGTAAATATTATAATAAAATTAAACCATAATAACTATTTATTATGAAATAACTATTTTTGCTATTATTACTAACTAATTCATTAAATTTAATTAGTTGTTAATATCTTATAAAAAATATAAATTTAGATATTAATTAATAATTTATTAGAGGTGTATTTAATGAAAGACAAAACATTAGAAGGGACAACAACTGTAGGAATTACCTGTTCAGATGGTGTTGTATTTGCAAGTGAACGAAGAGCAAGTATGGGCAATTTAGTGGCTCATAAAGTTGCTGAAAAAATATTTAAAATTGATAACCATTTAGGAGCTACAATAGCTGGTTCTGTTGCTGATGCTCAAAGCTTAATGAAAGTTATTTCTGCTGAAGTTTCTTTATATAAAATGAGAAATGGTGAGAATATTAGTGTAGAGTCTGCATCAGCTATATCCTCAAATATCTTACATTCATCTCCACTTTATGTCCAAACCTTACTTGGAGGAATAGATGAAAATGGGGCATCTATTTACTCTTTAGATCCTGCTGGAGGTATGATTAAAGATACTTTTATGTCAACTGGTTCTGGATCTTTATTTGCTTATGGTGTTTTAGAAGACAGGTTTAAAGATGGATTAACTGTAGAAGAAGGAATTGATGTTGCTATAAGAGCAATAAATTCAGCGATAGAAAGAGATACTTTCTCTGGAAATGGTATTTTAGTAGCTACAATTACAAAAGATGGCTTCAAGATGTTATCAGAAGACGAAATTAAAGAAAAATTAGAAAATTTAAGTTAGAGAAAATTTAAGTTAGCTATTAAATTATAAATAAATTACAATTATAAAATTTAATCTCATTAAATATTGAACTTTATCAAATATTGTATAAAATTAAACCAATACAAAACTTACTTTTCAATTTAATAAGCATAGTGTTTAATTATCATGGTTAAGAATTTAACTTTTCTTTTAATACAATAATAGAAAACATTATGCACGATTTTTATATTTTTATTTTATGTAAAGCTTACAACTTTACATCTTTTTTTTGAGTGATCATATGAGTTCAGAGATTTTAGAAGAAATTAAAATGGCCATTATAGAAAAGCTACCTGAAAGAATTCAATTAGCTAATATAGAATTTGAGGGCTCAGAAGTTGTAATATACACAAAAAATCCTAAGATAATAACAGAAAATGAAGATTTAATAAGAAAATTAGCTAAAGACTTGAGAAAGAGAATAATTATCCGTTCTGATAAAAGTGTCCTTTTAGATCCAGAAAAAACAATTACAAAAATCCATGAGATTGTTCCTGAAGAAGCAGAAATTACTAACATTGGATTTGATGATGTAACCTCTGAAGTTCGTATTGAATCCAAGAAGCCAGGTATTGTTATTGGGAAATTCGGAGTCACTTCAAGAGAAATAGTAAAAAACACTGGATGGGCACCTAAAATTTTAAGAACACCGCCAATATCCTCAGAAATCATTGAAAAAATTAGATATATTCTAAAACAAAGTAGTAAAGAGAGAAAGCAATCACTTCAAGCTTTTGGTGCAAGAATTCATCAAGGATCAAAACACGAAAGTGATTGGATAAGATTAACATCCATGGGGGGGTTTAAAGAAGTTGGAAGATCCTGTATGCTACTTCAAACTCCAAATAGTAGAGTACTACTTGATTGTGGAGTAAATGTTGCAGGAAACGATGATAAATCTTCATTCCCATATCTAAATGTTCCAGAATTTAATTTAAGTGAATTAGATGCTGTTGTAATCTCTCATGCACATTTAGACCATTGTGGCTTTGTGCCATATCTATATCACTATGGATATGAAGGTCCTGTTTTTTGTACAACACCTACAAGAGATTTAATGACACTGCTCCAGTTAGATCATATTGATATAGCTCATAGAGAAGATAACCCTCTCCCTTTTAATGTAAAACATGTTGAAAAAACTGTAAAACGTGCTATAACCCTTGATTATGGAGAAGTCACAAACATAGCCCCAGATATAAAATTAACTCTCCACAATGCTGGACATATTCTTGGTTCTGCAATGTCCCATATGCACGTTGGAGACGGACAACATAACATAGTGTATACTGGAGATTTTAAATATGAAAGAAGCAGATTACTTGAACCAGCAACATCAAAGTTTCCAAGACTGGAAACACTAATTATGGAAAGTACCTATGGAGGTCATGAAGATATTCAACCTTCAAGGAATTCTGCTGAAAAAGAGTTAATGAAAATAATTTATAAAACATTGAAAGAAAAAGGTAAAGTCCTCATTCCTGTTTTTGCAGTAGGGCGGGCACAAGAATTAATGATAGTTTTAGAAGAATATATGTGTCACGGAATGATTGAAGAAGTTCCAATCCACATTGATGGAATGATTTGGGAAGCAACTGCAATTCATACTGCAAGACCAGAGTATTTAAGCAAAGATTTAAGAGATCAGATATTTCATGCAGGTAGAAACCCATTTATCTCAGATACATTTCACAAAGTTATGAGATCTAATCAAAGACAAGACATAGTTGAAGGAGAACCATCAATCATATTATCTACATCTGGAATGCTCACAGGTGGAAACTCTGTTGAATACTTTAAAGCCTTAAGTGGAGATGAGAAAAGTACACTTATATTTGTTGGATATCAATCAGAAGGTTCATTAGGTAGAAGAATTCAGAAAGGCTGGACTGAAATTCCAATGGTTGAAGATGGAAAAACTAAAGTTTATCATGTTAAAATGAATGTTAAAACTATTGAAGGGTTCAGTGGGCATTCTAACAGACGACAACTTATGGATTATGTTAAACGATTAAGTGTAAAGCCAGGGAAAATTATCACTTGTCACGGAGACCCATATAAAACCGCTGATTTAGCATCAAGCATGCATAGAAGTCTTAAAATCGAAACAAAAACCCCACTTAATTTAGAATGTACAAGAATTCAATGAATCAATGATGATTTTGGGATGTTTTTATGGATCCAATGAACTTTCTTCAGAACAGACTTGATAGTTCAAAATCTTTAAATCCAATCCATTTATTGAAAGACTAAAAAAATTTAAATAATAAATAATAAAATGATATAAAATAAAGTTTTAATTACCTTATTATCGAATATTTAGAATAAAATATTGGAGAAATTATGAATTTAAAAAAAATAGTTGGTTTTGAGGCAGCAAAAGAAGTTAAAGATGGTGACATTGTAGGATTAGGTACTGGTTCAACTATGGAATATTTTATCACGAAACTTGGAGAAAGGATTGAAAATGAGGAAATTGAAATAATGGGCATCCCCACATCTTATCAATCCTTTCTTCTTGCTAAAGAATTGAATATACCCGTAACCACTTTAGATGAATATGATATTGATATAGCTATTGATGGTGCCGATGAGATAGATAAAGATTTAAATCTTATTAAAGGTGGAGGAGGGGCACATACCTTAGAAAAAATAGTTGATTACAGTGCAAAGGTTTTTATTGTAATAGCTGATGAAAATAAGTTAGTCAAAAATCTTGGAAATTTTCCAGTTCCTTTAGAAATAATCTCAGAATCCGTAAAACCAGTTTTTTCAGCTCTTAGAGATATGGGTAGTGAACCAATCATAAGAATGGCAAAACACAAGGTTGGTCCTGTTATTTCAGATAATGGGAATTTCATTGTTGATGCTAAATTTCCAATTGTGAATAATCCTGTACAATTAGAGAAAGATCTTAATTCAATTCCTGGAGTGATTGAAAATGGAATCTTCTCACAAATGACTGATAAAGCAATTATTGCTTGTGAAAATGGTATTAAAAAGATTAATTTTTAATTTAATTTTGTATTGCAGTGCATTTGACTTTATTAGTCGATTAAAATATTTAAGTTATTATCCTTTATAGTCATATTTTGGAAAGGGTTTTAATACAACATTGACTTAGAAAATCTTTAGTTATAAAATCTCTGATTTTGTAAGTTAGAAAATCTTTAGTTCAAAATTTTTTTATTGTTGAAACTTTATTTTTCATATTATAGTCGATTTGATAAAGTTTTTAATAAATAAATTATAAAAAAAATATTTATATTTTTAATTTAACAATTTTAAATAGTCTATCAAATTAATAAAGAATTATATTAATGTCATTTTTAATAATAGTTAATTTTAACATGATATAATTTAAAATAATTATTAATTATGATTTAATTTATTTTCAAAATTTAAGAACTTTTTCAAATCAAAATTTAAGAACTTTTTCAAAAATACTATATATTAAAAGAAGAATAAATTCTTCGTTTTAAATTTAGATAATTTTAATTTTTGTTAATTTTTTAATTCTAATAATCCAAAAAATATTTATTTCAAAACTATAATAATTAAAACTATCTATTTTTATATAATAAAGAAAAAATAAGAAATTTTTTCTAATTTATAAAATAAAAAATTTTTATAAGTGAAAAATTTAAGCTGATTATTTAAACTAATTTAAAGTATAGGATTGATTAAGGTGAATAAATGGCAAGTTTATTAGATAATTGGAAAAGAACTCATTTTACTAAAAACATAAATACCAATCTCGTTGATGAAGAGATTATAGTTATGGGTTGGGTACATGAAATACGTGATCTTGGTGGAATTGTATTTGTAGTAATTCGTGATAGAAATGGAAGAATACAAATAACAGCTCCAAGTAAAAAGATTGATAGTAAAATTTTAGAACAAATAAGAGGTTTTAGAAAAGAATCAGTTGTAGCTATTAAAGGTAAAGTTCAGAATTCAGATAAGGCACCGAAAGGTGTTGAGATAATCCCTAATGAAATTAAAGTTTTAAATGAAGCAAATCAGCCTTTACCTATGGATCCAACTGATAAAGTTAAAGCAGAAATAGATACACGACTGGACAATCGTTTTATCGATTTGAGAAGAGATAATATCAGTTCTATCTTCAAAATTAAAAGTCAAATGCTTCACAGTACACGAATATTCTTTGAAGAAAATGGATTTATTGAAGTTAACACTCCTAAACTTGTTGCTTCAGCTACTGAAGGAGGAACTGAACTTTTCCCTATCACTTACTTTGAAAGAGAAGCATTTTTAGGTCAATCCCCTCAACTTTACAAACAAATGATGATGGCTGCTGGGTTTGAAAGAATTTTTGAAATAGCTCAGATATTTAGAGCAGAAGAACACGATACTCTCCGCCATCTTAATGAAACCATCTCCATTGATATGGAATCTTCTTTTATGACTGATTTGGATGTTATGGATATTTTAGAAAAACTTATTAACAAGGTTTTAGTTGATGTTATTGAAAACTGTCAAGAAGAATTAAATATTCTTAATGTTGATTTAAAACCTTCTCAGTGTCCTTTTCCAGTGGTAACCTACGATAAAGCAGTGAATATTATTAACTCTAAGGATGTTGAAATGGAGTGGGGAGAAGATTTATCTCGTGCTGCTGAAAAAATATTGGGTGAAGAGTATCCTAACTATTATTTCTTAACAGAATGGCCATCTGAAATAAAACCATTTTATGTTATGCCAAATGAAAAGGATCCAACAAAAAGTCATGCCTTTGATCTAATGTATGGGAATTTAGAAATATCTTCTGGTGCAATGAGAATTCATCAGCACGACCTTTTAAAAGAAAAAATAGTTGAAAAAGGATTAAATCCAAATTCATTTGAAAGTTATCTGAAATCTTTTGATTATGGAATGCCACCTCATTCTGGTTGGGGTCTTGGAGCAGATCGTTTTAATATGACATTAACTGGTCTTAACAACATTAGGGAGACTGTTCTTTTCCCAAGGGATAGGAAAAGGTTAACTCCTTAGTTAGCAATCTATTTGATCGACTATATGAATCCATCTGCATACTTGAATATAATATCTAAAATATTGAAGGATTGGTTAATTATGGCTAAATCATTTAAAATATTAATATTAATATCATTAATAGTAGTGGTACTGTTTTGTGGAGTAACATTAACTGATTCCCATAATAACAAGTTATTTACTTTAAAGAACTTTAAACCAATTGAAATATTAGATATGGAACTCTCTTATTCGAATCCTGATAAACAAGATGCAGTTGAAAATAATTACACAGTTGAATATTATAATCTATTTTTTAAAGCTAATGAAAATATTAAAAATATGAGTATAATAGCTATTGCTTTAGATCAGAATAATAGACAGTTAACATTACCCGACTCTATCATCCTCCCCAAAAAACAACCATCTAATTATATAATGCATAGTAATGCCACTTTATCAAAGAATGAAAAAAGTTCTGTTGAATTAGTTTTCGCATCAAAGACTAACAAAGATCTTACTACTCAAAACATTAAATCTTTGAAAATACTTGTCTATGATGAATCAAATAGATTAAATGAACTTGTTAGTGAGTATATTGTGCCTGTAACTATTAATAAAACACCTAATATACATTCATCTAATTATAAGAGTAAATATTCTAATTATGGTGCAAAATAATAATTATCATAAAATTAAACCTAAATCTGTTGATTATCTTTCAAGAAATAATCCATAAAGTCAATATTACCAATTGACATATAAGTTTTACCCTGAATTATATCCATACATATTTCTAAAATCTGAGAAACTTTTAAGTCAGAAGTATCGAGTTCGTTGACTTTACCTTTATGAAATTCGTTTGCTTCATAGGAACAAATAGCTAAAACTTCTGATTCTAAATTATCCTTAATTTTATTGTCAGAGTAATTTCTTTTTATCAATCTATTCTTTAAAATATCTGGCTTTACTCTTAGAACAATTACTTTATCGCATCTACTACAAAAATGTGAAAGATGACCATCAACAATAGCTATTTCATTTTCCGTGTTTTCATCAGCCATTATTTCACTGAATTTTTTATTTAGTTTGTTTATATCAACAACATTAAAACCTTTTTCCTCATCATATCCAAGAGTTAAATCATGATTAATAGCTATTTCATTAATAAAGAATAATTTTGACTTAAAACCTTTTTTTAACAATTTTTCATTTAGTAATTTAGATATTGTTGTTTTTCCTACTCCTGGAGTTCCTGTAATACAAACAACCTTACAATTATCCATATTTTCACTTTAATTGTCAACATTTAATTATAATTATTAAATATTTAATTTATTATAGTTAAAAATCTAAATATTCACTAATAGTTAGTTTAATTTACTTTGAATAATAATTCATTTCTTTAATTTAATATTTTTAAACTTAATAAAATTTTTTAAAAATTAAATATACATATATATATTAATAAATAATAACAATTTAGAATTAATTTAGAATTAATTTAAATATTTATTTTTATTATAGTTTTTAAAATATCAATAGTTATTCCAATTCAATGATTTTTTTTAATCAATTAGAATTTTATTTTTTTTACAATCGATACTCTACTAAGTATAATGAATATATATTAATAACTTATTAATTTAATATTACAATTATATAAATGAGTCATATTAGTTATTAATATAGTTTATTCTATTAGCAATAATTAAAAATCCAATTTTAAATACACATACTACTATATAAACCTCAAATTATTATATCTGAGCAAAAATTTAAACGGTGTTTTAATGGTTGAATTGTTAGCTCCAGCTGGAAATTTATCTTCATTCAACAGTGCATTGATAAATGGTGCTGATTCTATTTATGTTGGGCTTATTGGATCAAATATGAGATATAATGCAAGTAATTTCGGTGTCAAAGATCTTAAAAGTCTTACAGATATTTTACATGAGCAAAATAAGAAATTATACCTATGTACGAATACAATAATGAAAGATGACAATATTAAGGAAATTGAAACTATTTTATCAGAAATCAATAGCTATGAAGTTGATGCTTTAATAGTGAGTGACTTAGGAATGGCCGATATTTGTGTTGAAAATGGTTTAGATGTACATATAAGTGTTCAATGTAATGTGACCAATCTTAGAACAATTAAAGTCTTAAAAAGACTCGGTATTAGTAGAGCCATACTTTCAAGAGAATTATCCTTCAATGAAATTGAAAAAATAGCTAAATACTCGCCTATTGAAACTGAGGTTTTTGTTCATGGTGCCATGTGTATGGGAATATCTGGAAGATGTTTTTTAAGTTATGGATTATATGGTAAAAGTGCGAATTGTGGCAAGTGTTTACAGCCATGCAGAAAAGAATGGAGACTAAGTAGAAATTATAAAAGTTTTGATGAAGAAGATAGTAAAAAAAATAGTAAAGGGAATAGTAAAGAAAATAATAAAGAAGATATTGAAGAAATTATTCTTACAAAATCCTATGATGAAACATATAAAACAAATTTCTTATCTGCAAAAGATTTAACTATGATAGAATATATTCCCCAGCTTATGAAGAGTGGAGTTGAAGGATTCAAAATCGAAGGTAGAGGAAGGTCTCCAGATTATGTGGCAACTGCTACAAGAATTTTTAGAGAGGGTATTAATCAATATAACCTAAGCCAAGAGAAAAATGAAAAATATGAATTCAATCCTAAGTGGTTATCAGAGTTAAAAAAGGTATTCCATAGAGGTTTTGACACTGGATTCTATTTTAGCCAGCCTTATGAAACCAGTGAGGATAATGTTGCAACTCACAGAAAAAAAGATATTGGAAAAGTTGTTAACTATTATAATAAAATTAAAGTTGGTGAAATTCAATTATGGGATGAGTTAAGTATCTTTGATGAAATAATAATACAAGGAAACACAACAGGTTCTATCAATCAAATCGTTAAATCAATGGAAATCAACGGAAAAGCTATTAAAAAGGTAGAAAAAGGTAAAACTGTGGCAATAGCTATTAAAGACAAGGTAAGGAAAAATGATCATGTTTACAAGCTTATAAAGAATTAATTAAGTGACAACTTTTTAAATATGATCAGCATAAAAAAAAACATAGTTAGTATTCTGCATAACTATACCTGTGATGCTTAAAAGGTTACACAGACTAAAATTTTAGTAACATTTATATACTACACAAATAAAAATTAAATAATATGAAATTATGGTTATACCATTAATTTCAAAGGTGTGATAAAAAATGTCCTTAATTAAACGTCTGAAATCTCTCTTTGGAGGAGAAAGCAAGGATGTAATTAAAAATGAATCTGCTAAGGAAGTACCTGTTAAAATAGATGTTGAATCTAAAGAGGAACATTCTTCTGTTACTAAAAATTCTACAGTACCGAAATCTAAAGAATCTACTAAAATAGAGTTTAAAAAGCAGGAAAACATTAAGAAAGAAGATACTGTTAAACCCGTGTCTAAAATAGAATCTGTTAAAGATGAAAAACTTTCAATGGATGAACCTGTTAAAAATGAAGAAGTTCTTAATAAAGAAATTTCAAATGAAGAACCTGTAAAAGTAGAAAAATCTGAATCTATTGAAATTATAAATGATGAATCCACTTCAAAAGAAAAAAAAGATTCTGAAGATGACGTTAAACTAGCTGTCGAAGAAAATAAAGTTACAGAAGAAAAAAATTCTGAAGATGACGTTAAACTAGCTGTCGAAGAAAATAAAGTTACAGAAGAAAAAGATAAAAAAGGAGATAGTATGAGTTTATTAGAAGAAAACTTAGTAATTAGACCAGAAAGTGTTGATAAAGAGTTTACACAATTGTTTGTTGATGCTGGTATTGATACTGTAGAACATTGTTTCCAATGTGGTACATGTAGTGGAGGATGTCCTTCAGGAAGAAGAACTCCTTATAAAGTAAGACAAATTGTAAGGAAATGTTTAATGGGATTGAAAGATGAAGTAATCTCTGATCCAGCACTATGGATGTGTACAACCTGTTATACCTGCCAAGAAAGATGTCCAAGAAGTGTTAAAATAGTTGAAATTATCAAATTAGCACGTAATGAAGCTGCTAAAGCTGGATTTATGGCTCCTGCTCACAGAGCAACTGGTTCATTTGTTATAAAAACTGGACATGGTGTACCAATTAACGATGCTACCAAAGCATTGAGAAAAAAAGTTGGATTGTCTGAGTTACCACCAACAACTCATTCAGATGCAAAAGCATTGGAAGACATAAGAGCTATTTGTAAAGCAACTGGATTTGATAAATTAATTGGTTACAATATGGAAACCAATGAATTAATGGAATGAATTTGAGGAGATTAAAAAATGGAAATCGCATACTTCTTAGGTTGTATTATGAACAACCGATATCCTGGAATTGAAAAAGCAACAAGAATTTTATTTGAGAAATTAAGTATTCCCCTTAAAGATATGGAAGGAGCATCATGTTGTCCTGCTCCTGGTGTTTTTGGTTCATTTGATAAAAAAACATGGCTTTCAATAGCTGCTCGTAATTTAGCAATTGCTGAGGAAATGGATTCTGACTTGATGACCGAGTGTAATGGATGTTTTGGTTCATTATTTGAAGCCAATAAAGAACTTCAACATGATCCAACACTTAAAGATGAAATCAATGAAGTATTATCTGAAGTAAGCAAAGAATACAAAGGTTCTATCAATGTTAGACACTTTGCTGAAGTTTTATACAACTCAGTTGGTCTTGATAAGTTAGGTGAATTAGTAGAAAAACCATTAAACTTAGAAGTTGCTGTTCACTACGGTTGCCACTTTTTGAAACCAAGTGACGAAATTGGTATTGATAATCCTGAAAGACCACAAATATTAGATGAACTTGTTGAAGTCACTGGTGCCAGATCTGTTCCATATAAAGACAAAATGATGTGTTGTGGAGCTGGTGGTGGTTTAAGAGCAAGAGACAAGGATGTTACCTTAAGTATCACAAAAGAAAAACTTGACAATATGATGGATGCTAATGTTGATGCTATAGTTGAAATCTGTCCATTCTGTCACATGCAATTTGATGTAGGTCAAATTGAAGTTAATCAAAAATATGGAACTAACTATCAAATCCCTGTTTTCCATTTAGCTCAACTTTATGGATTAGCTATGGGATTAAATAAAGAAGATTTAACTTTAGATGCTCACGAAATAAATTCTGATCCTGCTCTTGCAAAGTTAGTTGCAGAATTAGATGCTAGTGCAACAGAGTAAATAATATCTCATTTTTTTCCTTTTTTACTTTTTTTAAAACACAGTTAACATACACTACAAAGTCCTGATTTTATTCTTTAACTTGAACAAAAATAATTTTTAAGTAGTTTATAAACAATTTTTAATATATTATTTTTAGAAATCTAACCTCAACTTACAGAAATTTCAAAAATTTTTAAAAATTCAAAATGTTTATATGTTATAAAACTAAATATATAAGTGTTATATATTAAATTTTGAAAACAAATCTTAATTGGTGATTTTATGTTTATAGCAACTTTAGAAGGAATATTTAGATTTAAGGACTTACCCCCTGAATATGGTCCATATGTACAATTTAAAGCAACGATTGAAAAAAGAGAAGTTAAAGATAATGATGAAATAGCTATTCTAAACATAACTGGAACAGACAGTCATCATGTTTTATTTTTAGACTCTTATAAAGAGGGGAATGAAATTAAAGAAGAATTAAAAGAAGCCGATGCTAAAATTAACCACACAACACTGAAGATCTTGGAAGGTCATTTATGAATTTGCCTATTGAGCAAACATGGCTGATATTAGTTGATTTGCTCACAGTGCTTAAAAAAAAAGGAGTTATCATTCCTCCAACATTAAATCGAGATTTAGGTCTTGTTAAATCATCCATAAGCTTTTATCTAAAAGACCCAAGTCATCCAGATATGATTAAAGAATTTGATCGTGCTAATATTACAATCACCGAAATCCAAGGCAATCTTTTAGAGTGGACTTCAAGGTTTGGAGATGAATTTTATAATCAATGGATTGAAAAATTAAAAAGAGCTAACTTAGGTGAAAAGATCTATGAAAAACCAGACCACACATCAAAATTTCAAACTAATGCCCCACCAGGACTTTCAATAGCTAAAATACACCTTCAAAATCCAATATCTGAAGATAGAGTTCAGGAAATAGCCGAATACGAAAATTTAATCTTAGAATTTGAAGATGATTCGACAATAGCTATTTATGGAGATGAATCTAATGTTAAATCAGGTTTAAAAGAATTAGCATCATTTTTCAATGAATGATATCTTAAGTCCAATAATTAAAAAAAATTAAAGAAAAGTATATAATATGATGGGACACGGTTAAAATACACATTTTTTCCAGTGAAAATTCAATGTTCTAAATTTGATTTAAATAAATTTACTTTTTAAATCTATTGAATTAATGATCATTATTTTCTTAAATATAATTAAAATCAAGGATTATACTGAATTTAATTGAAAATGTAAAATTTGAAAACCTGGCTTATGACCCTCATAATTTTTTAAAAAAAAGAGCGAATTTAATTTCGGTGAGTTATGAAGTTAAATTTTTTAGTTTTTAAGGACAATTTTTGATCAGTTTAAATAATTCCACCATAGAAATAATATTGTTTTATATTTATTTTATCAATACAGATTTATGCAATGAAGAAAAATTCTATAGGTATAATTTTGGACTGTTCCCTAATAAAATCTTATTCATATGATTAAAGTATATTAAAAACTATTTATTTTATTCATTAAAATTAAAATAATATATAAAATCTTTTCTTGAATGATAAACTATATCATTATTTTCATTATAGTAACCTAAATCCTCAGTTTTATAAAGAACCCTATCATCGTTTGATGTTGAGTAAGGGTTAGCAATAAATTTTTTCTTTGTTAGTTTTTCATTGTTTAAATAACCCAATGACAAACTGTTAGATATGTAAATTTCACCAATTTCTCCTCTTTTCACTTTTTTCAGATTATCATCTAAAATATAAATTTTAGTATTATCTGTAGGTTTTCCAATTGGTGTATTTATATATAATTTGTCAATGACGAAAAAACTACTGAAGCCAATTGTTTCTGTTGAACCATATATATTTATTATAGTTGTTTTTGAAGAGTATAAATTAGATACTTTATCTGTACCTACAAATAAACAGTCTAATATTCCATTACCATGATTTAAAAATTTTATAGCTAAATAAGGTGGAAAAAATGCTCCAGCAATTTTATTATATTTTATATATTCTGTTAAATAAACTAAGTCTGTAACTTTCTCATCAGAGATAATATGTAAGCAACCTTTTGCAAAAATAAGCCCAAAAGTATTTAAAATCCCAACTATTGATGAAAAAGATGGAGTTAAAGCTAAAGTAAGACTTTTTGGTAAATATTTAATAAATTCTTCTTCGATGTTTTTACATGCAATACTTATTTGCTTATAATCAATCATTACACTTTTAGCTTGTCCTGTCGTTCCAGAAGTAAAACAAATTAAAGCCAAATCATTAATACCAATATATTTATCTTTGTTTATAGGGTTCTCAAAAGCTTTGTCTAAATTGTCTAATTCAGCTATAAAATCACTGTCAATAATAATAATTGGTTTTATTGTATTTATTACAAATTCAAAATTATCCTTATTTATTAGTTTATTTATTATCACACATGATAAGCCCAATTTCCAAATAGCTATAATTGAAGCAACAGTAAAATGTGATTTATCTAATAAAATTGGGATCGTGTTATTAATATTTTTTTTATCGCATATTTTTTTAAGTTTTAAACTTAAATTATTAGCTATTTTATTCACTAAAATATTTAATTCTCCATATGTTAAAATAGTACTGTTACATTTAATACTATTACTTTTAGGGTCTGTTTTCACTACTTTATCAAAAATATCCAAAATTCCATCTGAATTATCGTTTGTCAAAAAATCACCATTAAAAAATATATACATTTATATAATGAAAAAAATAGCATGTATATTTTTTTAGGCTAAATAAAAATTATTTGATGTATTTTTCCCCCCATAGACATTGATCACCAATTTCTTTGTATTTCATGCAACCTTTAGCAATGCATTTACCACAGAAATTTAAGAATTGACAAGATCCACAATCTTCCTTTCTTGGAGGATATATTTTATCTAATCGGTAGCTTCCAACTTTTTGTAGTATAGAAGATATACTTTCTCTGTAAAAATTACCAAAATCAAAAAAACCATTATCCAATGGACACAATTTAAAGTTTCCAGCACAATCAATGCCTAAAAAACCTATTCCCACTCCACAGTTGACTGAATTTAATTCTTCCACATCTTCAATCAAATCTAAATCAACTGACCTTAATAAAAATTTGTCCATAGTTTCTAAAAAGTTTGGATATTTTTTATTAATATTTTTCAATTGTTTATTTATTATATTATAATCTTCAGAGCTTAAGTCAAAATTTTCAGTTTTAGCTCTTCCAACATTAAGAATAGTACCTACTTGAAATTTAGAAGCCACAAGTTCTTTTGCTAATATAGCTGTATTTTCAATATCATGACAATTAATATGTGTAATACAC
The DNA here is from genome assembly GCA_031280375.1 of Candidatus Methanovirga procula. Classification (GTDB taxonomy): domain Archaea; phylum Methanobacteriota; class Methanobacteria; order Methanobacteriales; family Methanobacteriaceae; genus Methanovirga; species Methanovirga procula. The sequence goes on from JAITGU010000196.1 coordinate 20,291, forward strand.
ATTGTTATTATATAGTTTATTTTTTTTCTCTTTAACAAGTTAATAACTCTATTAACATTATTAAAAAGCCCATCATACCCTGAAAATTCGTCATGAAAAGTAAAATCACTACTATTTAATGTTAATTGTAAAATTATTTTGTTCTTGTATTTTTCCATAAGTTTAAGATGATTTTCATTGATTAATGACCCATTAGTTATAATTTTGACTTCTTCAAGTGTTTTACATATTCCATCAATAATTTTTAGAATATCTGGATGCATGAATGGTTCACCACCACTAATTTGTATAGAATGAAGTCCTATTTTCTTAAACTTTTTAATAAAACTTATTAATATATCTCCATCTATATAATTTTTATTAAATTTTGAAGACTCATTAAAACAATGTTTGCAACTTAAGTTACAATTATCTGTAATATCTACTGTTAACTCCCTAGGAACTTGAAATTCTTCGCAACCACGAATATCTATTTTTCTTTTTTGAGGTCTATGTAAAATATCTAAGTGTTTGTTATTAAGTATAAAAGAAGTTACAGGTTTTTCAATGTCCTCTTTTTTTTCATTATATTTACTGGATAATTTATTTAATATATCATTTAAACTATTTTCCCCATTACATTCTAAGAAGATATGTTTTGCATCGGTATTTAATAAAAAGAAAGTATTATCGTTATTTTTGTCTTTGTCAAAAATATATGATCGAACTGAACCTATACTTAAAACGAAATTAGTCTTTAAAACAGGGAAGATAGTTTGATTCATAAAAACCTTCTCCGATAAATATTATATTTTGAGTCTAAATAGCAATGTCATCAACTTAAGAAATCTGGTTAAATATTTTCGTAAAAAATTAGACCAATTTATATAAAAAAATTTGCAATTTATTTAAAATCATGAAAAATATAAAACTCAATTTAAATAAAAATCGTTAAGTTGATGACATTTGGTCTAAATAGTGAATATTAATTTCATTTTTATCTATTTATTTTTCAAGTTTTGCTAAGAATTTAGAGTGGAGTCAAACCACTCTAAAGACAGTAACAACTTTGTATCATTGGCCAAGACGAAGGATTGGGTGTATTAAAACTAAGTTCAATCTCGTCACTCTTGACTTTATTGATTTCAAATATTTCTGGATTCATGTTTTAACACCTCCTATAGCTTTTTTTTTAATCTAAGAGAGTTTCTATTAACCTGTCAAAAACGAAGACTTTGTCTTCTAATTTTCTTTCAGAAAAAATAACATATTTTGATAAGATTTTATAAAATTATGAAACTCCATATTAACCTAATGTTGTGATAGTATATAAAGGTGTTGATTATTCACATCTAAGGTATCGATTATTCACACACTTCCCTGTGGTTTTAATATGAGTATTAAGGACTTTTTACAGGTTATATGGTATAAAGTGATAATTATGAACAATGCAATTAATCTTATAAGCAACAAATGTAGGTGATGTTAAAAAGCACGGCGAAAATTGAATACCATTGATCAAATAGTAGATTGGGAAATATTTCGCCCAAATACTATCCACAACTTTATAAAAATGATCATTTGAAAATCATTTTGAATTATTTTTTAAAATTGATCATCTTAAAAATATTTAAATTTCCATTTTAAAGTATATTATAACATTTTTAAAAATTCAAATCTTTAAAATTAGTTTAATTCTTTAAAATTTAATAAAATTTTTCAAAACTTAATAAAATGATTTCATGTTAAAAAATTTTGATAAAATATTATAATTATTAAAATTAGATATTAAAAATATAAGATTGATATATTAAAATATAACTTCCATATTATTAGTATCTACCAAACTTTTATAACATTTTCATTAAAAAAATTTTATTATAAAATTAATCTTAAAATTCTTTAAATTTTAATTTATCGATTATTATAATATTTTTTTAAAATTTAACAAAATAATATGTTAATAAAGTTGGATAAAGTACTATAAATTATAAAGTTTTTATTCATAATGTTTTATTCTGTAAATGAACTTAACAAATAAAATTCATAGTATGTTAAGCAAATATAAGACATATTTCAATTTAGTGATTATCATGGTTTATAGTGAAAAAATAGCTGATTCTTTAAAAAAAGCTAATGTTTCTGTTGGAGATTTAATAACTGTATCTAAAAAAAATCTTTCATATAATGGAATATTGTTAGAACATTTGGAAGATGGGGATGATGAACATATAGTTCTAAAATTAGATAATGGTTATAATATTGGAGTTAAATTAGATGATTATGAAGTTAAATTAGTTGAAAAAGGTCAGGCTCCTAAGTTAGATTACAATAAAGTAGATGTAGGAAAGGATCCAAATAAAAAAGACATTTTAATTGCTTCAACTGGGGGAACCATCTCTTCAATTATTGATTATAAGACTGGGGCTGTTCATCCTGCACTTTCAGCTGATGATCTTCTTAGAACATATCCTAAACTTTTAGATTTGGCTAACATTGATGTTAAAGAGATTTACAGTATTTTAAGTGAGAATATGAAGGTGGAATATTGGGTTAATATGGCTAAATCGATCGCATCAGAGATTGAGTCTGGTGTTGATGGTGTTGTTGTTGCTCATGGGACAGACACAATGCACTATAGTTCAGCTGCTTTAAGTTTTATTCTTAGAACTCCAGTTCCAATTGTTTTCACTGGTGCTCAGAGGAGTTCAGATAGACCTTCCTCAGATAGTTTTATTAATCTGATGAATTCTGTTGGGGCTGCTAAATCTGATATCGCTGAGGTTATGGTTTGTATGCATGGTAGTTTAGATGATAGTTACTGTTCTCTTCATAGAGGAACGAAAGTTAGAAAAATGCACACAAGTAGAAGAGATACTTTCAGAAGTATTAATAGTGAACCTTTAGCAAGTTTAAAAGATGGATGTATTAGTTCTACTAATACAAATAGCTATTTCAAGAGAAATGATAAGGATTTAAATCTGATGGCAAATATGGAGTCTAAGGTAGCTATTGTTAAGAGTTTTCCTGGAATTACTGATGATGTTATAAACTTGTATATTGATAAAGGCTATAAAGGACTTTTAATCGAGGGAACTGGTCTTGGTCATATTCCAGATTACACTATAGACACGATCATACGAGGTGTTGAAGAGGGAATGCTTATTGGAATGAGTTCTCAATGTATATATGGAAGAGTAAATATGAATGTTTATAGTACTGGTCGTGAATTATTAAATGCAGGTGTAATATCTTGTGGAGATATGACTCCAGAGGTTGCTTATGTTAAGCTTTCTTGGGCTTTAGGTCAAAGTGAAAATCTTGAGGAAGTGAAAAATATTATGAACACAAACATTGTTGGAGAACTTAATGATAAGATTTCCTTAAAATATTTTTTAAATTAACCTAAGGTATACATATGAATTTAGTTCAAGATTTATTTAAAAATACTGGTGTATTGACTCTTTCACAAATCATCACAAATATAATGGGTTTCTTCTGGACAACATTATATGCAAGGTATCTTGGTGTCGCTGATTTTGGTGTAATCAATTTTGCCATAGCTACAATGTCAGTCGCCACTATTTTTATGGATGTTGGAATGAGTACATATATTGTGCGAGATATTTCCAGGAATGAAAAGCTAACAAATAAGTATTTGGGAAATATGGTTCCTTTAAAAATTTTTCTCTCTTCATCCACAGTTTTATGTATCATTTTAATATTAAAAGTAATGAACTATCCAAACATAGTAATATTAATATCTTTAATATTCGGTATTCAAACAGCTATAATGAATATGAATGGGTTATTTTATGGTGTCTTCCAAGCCTTCCGTAAAATGAAATATCAAGCCTTTGGATCAATTATAAATAGTACCTTTCTACTATCATTTGTTGTGATTGCAATTGAATTAGATCTTGGAATAGTTTCTATTGCTTTAGCTTATTTAGTATCAATAGCCATAACTGCTATTTATTTAGCTAAATCCATTAGAATAGTTAATGTGGGAATACAATTTGATTTTAAGTTTTGGGTTGAAACAATGAAAAAGGCCGCTCCATTTGGTCTAACAGCTCTTTTTTCATCAATATTTTTTACAACAGATCAAGTTATGTTAGGCTCAATTTCTGGAGATTATGCTTTAGGAGTATATAGTGCAGCTTATAGGATTTTAACAGTGTTTATAACCATTTATACCATGTATACAGTTGCAATTTTTCCATTAATGTCCAACTTATATAAAAATTCCGATAACATCTTAAAAATTACATACGAAAAATCAGTTAAATATCTTTTAGGACTTGTTTTACCAATTTGTGTTGGAATAAGTTTTTATTCAAATGATATTGTGGTTTTAATATTTGGAAAAGATTATATTGTTGTTGGTAGTGTTCTTCAGCTTTTAATATGGAATCTAGTTTTTACCTTCATGAACGGAATATCCGATTCTCTTCTGAATTCAACAAATCATGAAGTAGGTGTTACTAAGAGAACCGCAATAGCTGGAGTTTTTAATTTTGCACTGAACTTAATTGTTATAAGTAAATTTTCATATTATGGTGCGACTATCTCAACACTGATAAGTGGTTTACTTATAGTAATATTGAATAGCTATTTAATTTCAAAATCTGTCTTTAAATTAAATTCTTCTTTGTTAATAGATATTATTAAGATTTCAGTCTCTACAATTATTTTAACAGTTGTATTATATGTAATTCATGTTTCTATGTGGGTAGCTATACCAATTGGATTGATTATCTATCCATTAGCTATTATAATTACAAAAACATTGGATAATAATGATATGTACATTCTAAAAGAACTCTTAGGAAAAAATAATTAAAGATTTTCCATATATATTTTACAACACAAACACACAATTAAACTTAAATAAAAATAATGATTTAATAATTAAAAACCAGGCAAATACCATATATAGACCAAATAGCTATTTTCAATAGTGATTTGTTTTTCATTCAAATGATAGATTGAAAACATTTATAATATATGATAATCAAGATATTGAGGATGTTGATTATATAGAAATCCAATCTAATATTAGGGCTTTTAAGCTTGGTGAAATATTATGGCTTCCTATTCAAAATTCACCATTATAATAGGCGTCTATATGTGGATGTCTTTGAGTCCCACGGTCATAAAAATTAACTATGAAATCATTTCCATTATAATTTTTAATTAATAATGTTCTATAACCTTTTATGCCACTACTACTAACCTCCTTAAAATGTATATATTACTCATAATTCATTTCTCCTATTTTAAAAAAAGAAAGAAAATATTGATTATTCTCCTTAAATATTAAATATACATTACAAATCACCTCTATTAAAAACAATTACTATATTGCTCACCTTCATAATATATTTAATAATATATTGCTTGATATGTACTACAAATATTTTTTACTTTAACCATTATTGGTTCCATACTTAATCAACTCCAAAACTTTAATAAACGGAAACTTCGTTTCCTAAATTTTCACAAAGTGAAAATAAGTCATTAATAAACCTAAGGCAGAAACAACCCATATTTTCTGTAAAAAAATTTATATTATTTTTTTTTTATTCTTCTTTCAATTGTTTTATGCGTAACATTATACTTTTTTGCTATTTTAAATATTGATTCTCCATTTTCATATCTATCTATTATATCGACAATATCTAAAGAAATGAGGAAGTTTTTGGTTGGTTTACCATGTAAATACCAATTTATAACCGCCTTACAAAAGTCAATACTCCACTCTTCTCCAATATTATATACTTTAGCTATTTTTCTGATTTCCTCATCAGTTTTATTTTTTAGAAAATCTGCCATTTTAAAATCCTGCCATTTTAAATATAACTCACATTTTTCTAATTATTTTTATGATTTGTTTAAAATTCTTCTTCAAACTCCCCACATTCCAAACCACATTAATCATGCCAAGCTATTAAAACTTGTAATGCTTGAATCTTACTCTTTAATTCATTGATCATAATATACACCATCCAAATCATGTTTTAGGATTACATCTACGGCTATCACCATCACAAACATGAATTGATGAATCACCATCGCCCATAAAATCAATAGCAGCTTCAACAGCTTCAACGCTGTAAACAAACTCACCAGATCCAAGACGAATACTATCAATATCAGATATTATTATACTATTATTCTCAGCCTTTTTTATTATTTCCTTAATTTTAAAAGCCTTCTTACAGAATAAAACACTTAACTCTTTAATATTTTTGAATTCCCGTCCATTATGCAGCATATTTTATAAACCTCCAAATATTTTATAAGCCTCTAAAAAATAAATACACACATTTTATATCCTTTTTTTATTAGGAGAATGGATGAAGGGAAATCGAAGTTAAAGTAAAATGATCTTCACCCAATAACCCTATCCAAGAATCGAACCCAGAACAATACCCACCAGGAGGGTTAACCAAAGACACAATTGAGGTTTATTACAGAGTTTTCCTTCTCTACATATCATATATTGAACCACTATGGCTAAAATCAGAGGTTCATAACCACAGATTCGTCAATCCATCTAATATTTTTTTTAATAGTTTTACCACATACTAAGATGGGTTTAAAATATACTAATATACTCGTTGCAAATCCACAAACGATAAATCCTCCCAAGCTATACAAGCTACAGCCTTAAATATTAACACGTGAAAATACCAATGATTATTAATTCAAATATTCAATTGAGTTAAACAAATCAACATCATTTTATTGCTTCAACAAGTTGGCTTAGTATCATATTATATCATCTTTTCTTTCTGCTTTGAAATTAAGATTACATTCACTGCAGAAATATTCATCACCAGTTAAAAGCATTATGATAGATGAGCCACATTGTGGACATACAACAGTCATCTCATTCACCTCCTTTATCTTTCTTATCATTATTGAATGAACAATCTTCTTTATTTTTCCTAACTGGGAAAGTCTTACAATCCATCAACCTAACTTTTTCATAATCCATCATATCAGCTCTGAATTATTTGTATTTACTGCAATCCAAATCAGGGAGATATTTAGCTAATTTCTCACATTTAACACCAAATTTCTCATGTTTCTTAACTAATTTTGTGTATTTATCCTTATTTTTACTCATACATCACACCATACCCTTTAAACTTTACAAATACTCTTTCAACTACCAATCCACTCTTTCTACCTATCCACAAATCAATGAAACTAACAACAAAGAACATTTCTTCCTTTAAGTTCATTAAAATCATGCCCTCTCTCCCTTATCAATGGTGAAATTGATTCTACAAACAGGGCATAAGAATTTATCATTACCTAAATACCTGACTAAAGTTGTGTTACAACGTGAACATTTTACTTGTTTTTTCTCAATCATTTACAACTCTCCCAACCTAAAAAAAAATATTATCACCATTATTCATGATAAACTATTATATACCTATCTTTCAAAAAAAATTTCATATGATAATAAATCTTTTGCTTCAACTGCATTTAAAGTTAACAAACCATTATTACAATTAAACCAAAATACCAATACAATTCATTTTTATCATTTTCCATTTTAAAAGTAGAGTAATAATATTTATCAATAATCCATGAATTGATATTCAAATTTCATTTTTGTCAACTCCTTAAAGGTTATAAAATTTTATATTATTTTAATCATATTTAAAAATTGTTCCAATGATTAGCTGCAACATTCCACGTTAAATCTTTAACAGCTGATTCATCCCCCCATGTAGGACGATAAAGATTTTTACTACCTTTATACCAACCTCCTTCAATAAAAAATTTATTAGAATAATAGTTTTTATCATAAAAATTAACATGAACATCAATGGTGTGGTCGACTGGTGCTAATAAAAATTTATCTACTTCAAAAATGGTTGCTTCATAACTTTTACAGTTAACTGATTCAAAAACAATTTTATAAGTATTTACTAAATTAAAACTTAAAGTTTCTCCTTTTTTAATAGAATAGCTTTTCGTAATATCAACATCGTTATAATTGCCTTTATAACGTTCATAAAGTATGATTCTACCATCACCATCATTATCTTGAGTTCTAGCCTCAACAATTAAAGTACCAGTGTCATTAGCATTAATAAAGGATAAAGAACCCAAAAATAAAAAAGGTATTATAAACAATCCAATAAGTTTATAATTCATTTTTAATCCTCCTATAATAAATTTTAATATAATTTAAAAAGATGTTAACCAAACATTCTATACATGTGTGTGTGGCTAACGCATTCAACAGTTAATTAGAACTAAACATTGGAAACATGTTTGAGTATAATACTATTTTTATATATACAACATGATATTATAATAAAAGAAAAAGCTGTGAAATACAATCCAACAAAAAAACTGTTTAAAACTTTCATATTTATTATAATAAAAAAGGCATTTATAAAACATACTCTTATTATAAATCATTAATGAGGAGAAAAACCACCGATAGCAGAGATAAACTCATTCACTATCAAATTCACTGTTTTAACAAAATAGAAATTAATATCTGAACTGTAATCATCATCTGATTTATGTTCAAATCTAATAAAAGAGAAAATAACAGTAGGATTAATAATATGAGCATCCATATTTTTATTTTCAAAATGTGCAGTAGTATGATACAAGCACTTAGAATTAAGAGGATCATTACCTATGGTGGATAGTTCAATTCCAGGTAAATGTGAACCAAGAGTCATTCCAAACATCAAACCTAAGACTAATACCAAAATCCCAAACTTCATAAAAATCCAACAAACCCTTCTCTTTTCCATAAAATTTTTAAAAGTATGAGTAAATATAATATTTTATCATATAAATCCATGAATTGATAAAATTCATACTTTTATTATTATTACCTATATACTCATAATACATATTGTAACCTATATATAAATGTTTGGATTCACAAACTACTCTAAAGTCAACTTTTATAATAATAATCCAATGATACCGATTATGATGAATTATATTTAATTTTTACTAATATATACACAAAACATAAATGTTTGTATACATAAGAACAATCATTATTATGAATAATATAGTATATAAATGTTTTCACTTTGAGGATTTATTTCTTTCATTTGCTCGCGAATTAGTTTCTATGTTTTTAAAGCCTTCAATTTGTTAACCAATCACGACAAAAGGACCACTATAATAAATTACATAATGATCTCATGCCAATTATAATATGATTAATAACAGACTATTGTCATAGCATAAGTGTTTATCTGTATATTTTATATAGTTGAATTTTCATAATATATGTATGAAAGCTATAAAAATCGAATTAACAGATAATGAAATCAGATTCTTAAAAGAATTTAAAAAGAAAGGTATGAGAAATGCAAGAGAAATAATGCGAGCTAATGTCCTTTTACAAGTTAATAAAGGATTGAAAATTAAAAATATCGCTGAAGATTTTAGAAATTCATCGTGATACTATTAGAAAGATTAAAAAAAGATATTTGGAAGGTGGATTGAAGAGAGCATTATATGACAATCCTCGTTCCCTCATGCCTAAAAAATATAGTGGATAAACAAGAAGCCGAATATAGTTGCATTAGCCTGCACTGATCCTCCAGAAGGAAGAAAAAGATGGACTATTAATCTTATAGCAGAAACTCTTAAAGGTAAAAAAGGTTTTGAAACCTTAAGTCGTGAAACTGTTAGACTCGTTTTAAAAAAACGAACACTAAACCATGGACTAAAAGAATGTGGTGCATAAAAGAAATAGATGAAGAATATAGGAGCAGAATGTATAATATCCTGGATTTATATGCTAAAGATTATGATCCCCAATATCCAGTTGTTTGTCTAGATGAAAAACCTAAACAGCTTTTTGATGATAATAGAAAAAGCATTCCAATGAA
>JAITGU010000042.1 GCA_031280375.1 Candidatus Methanovirga procula
ACACCGCTGACTAAATTCGTGGATAAGCACTGTAACTATACACACGATGTTAAAAAGATAGGGCTAACTGTTAATTTCTTTGAACATGTGTCTTTAGCTAACATAACTGGATTAATAGGGTGTCTTCATGGAGTCGTTCCTTCAAGACAAATTATCTATAATGAACTTAGGAAATATTATGGCAAATTGAATATAAAAGGCAAAAGAAAATTATCTGGTAACTATGCTTATGATGAGCAATATATAAAGCTTGGTGGAGTTAAATACTATATTTTAGCATTATTTGATATTGAACTCAATGTTCTCGTGGACTATCATATAAGCGACAATATAGGAAAAAAAGAAATAATGAATTTTATTAAGAGATCCACACATTCAACAAAAGAGAATTTCATTAACTACTGATGGAAAACCTATAGTATAAAAATATTGCCAATGAATTAGGATTTATACATAATATTGTGCATTTTTCATGTTATAAAAGATGTTCATAAAGATTGTACAGATAAAAAGCAGTAAAAAGTTTAGATGAAAATCAAAAAGAAGAATATTATGATGCAGGCGAAAAATAATATTGAAAATATTCCGTTCTAAGTCTTATAAAAAAACAAACAATGAATTTAAAAGTTTGATGAAACATTTGGATAAAATACCAAAGGAATTTGTTAATCTTGTTAAAAACAAGATTAAACCTAACTTTCAAAGTTACATGAAACACCTTCAATTTGATTTCCTACCAACCACAAATAATAAATTAAAAAATTACTTTGGTGTGACTTTGCCTCGTCATTTAAAGAAGTTATATAAGACTATTGAAAGTATTGAAATTTATTTAGACCTTCAAAGAATTAAATGGGAGCAAAATCATGGAAAAAATATTACACCCATTGAATTTTTTACATAGTCATATTAACAGTGCCTAACACTCAAGCTATTTTTATAACAAAATTATCCTATTTACTTCAATAAAACAACTCTACTTATTTCGGATTGATCAACCACTTTTCTACCTATTTCATCAGCTATTTCTGATGCAAAATTAAGAACTTCATCATGTTCTGGCATGTCATCAACAGTTAATCTTTTTCTGGAGTATCCAACACACATATATCCTTTAACCTCAATATAGTTAGGATCAGCCGTTTTTATTAATTTAGCATAATTTTCTACATTTTTCATATTTTTTCCCTTAATTGAAGTTATTCTGATTGCAGTATTACAATTAAAACTTGGTAAGTATTCAAGACTACTAATTAACTTACTCCAAGCATTATCTATTTGAGGATTACAAAGTGATTTATATGTTTTCTCACTATCTCCATCAAGAGAAAGATATAGTTGTGTTGGTTCAGCTTCAAGACTCTTTAATTTTTCAGGTAAAAGACCATTTGTCACAAGAAAAGTCGTGAAATTTCTCCTTTCAAACTCATCAATTAAGCCATTTATCTCGGGATAAAATGTAGGTTCTCCAGCTAATGAAATAGCTGCATTATTTGGCTGATTAGATTCAGATAATTTCACCTTGTCAGCTTTATCATTACCAAAAAATCCACAAAGTAAGTTTTTTTGTGATTCTATACAATCATCAATTATTGTTTCTGGATCATCATAATCATAATTCCATTGAGTTCTTGTAAGAGATAGATCTCTCCAACAAAACGAACATTTTTGATAACAAAAAGGAATAGCTGGTGACATTTGTAAACACCTATGGCTTTCAATACCATAAAATCTCTGTTTATAACATTCCCCTTGATTTAAAATGCTTTTCTTGGTCCAATGACAAATTTTAACTCCAGCATGCCCATTTTCACCAGCGAACCTATAACCACTGTGTTCCATTTTTCTTTGTTCTTCTAAATTTAATATCATTCAATCCCACATTAATGAATATGTTTTAAATGAAAATAATTATTTATTAAATCAATTTTATATTTATTAATAGTAAATAAAAAGTTTTAATTGGCAATGAAAATTTTAAAAATAGAACTTATTAAATTTTATGATTTAAATTTTTAAGTCATAAACGCTATTTTCTCTTTGATACATATACTTCAATAGCTAATGGCTCTGGACAAGTGTAATAACAATCTCCACAGCCATTACAGTCTTCACCTTTATATATAGCGTAATTGTATCCCAAATTATTTAATTCACTGCATAATTCAATTGCATTTTTTTTACAACCAATAATACATCTTTTACAGCCTTTACATTCATTCTTATGAATAACAGGATGTGATAAATTTATTTTTTCCAGACTTGTTTTTAACAATGATTTATTTTCACTCATAGAGATACCATATTTTCATATCTGATAATAATGTCATATTATATATTCAACAATAACTTATATAACATTATTATTTAATAGTAGTACAATTTAGTAATATAATTTAAATTGCTGTTTCTCCAGTTTCACCTGTTCTAACTCTAATAACCTCTTCAACTGAAGATACGAAGATCTTTCCATCACCTATTTCATTGGTTTTTGCACTATCAACAATAGTTTTAATAATCTTATCAAGATCTTTTTCATTGACTATAATCTCAATACGAGTCTTTGGAAGTAAATCAACACAATAACTTGAACCTCTATATCGTTCTTTAATACCTAATTGTCTTCCTCTTCCTTTGACCTCATTAACATTCATTCCATCGCAACCAATTTCAGCTAAAGCCTCTTTAACATCATTTAATTTTTGAGGTCTGATTATTGCAACAACTCTTTTAATATTATCATTTTTTCTATTGGATCGTTCATTGAAAACCATATTCTAACCTAACTCCTCGTTAAATAACACAAATCATATTTAAAACAATTTATAAGTTTAAAAAAACAAGGATTGTGATATTTTTAATATCATATTAGTATTAATATCATATTACCAAATTTAAATATTTTTAACTATGAATATTTTAAATCCTGGCATTTTTATTTATTATTATACTATTAATTGTGTTTCATTAAAATAATTCTTTAAAGAAAAAACATTAAAAATTCAATTAAATAATCTACTATAAATTTTCATTTTTCTTATATAAATCTCATATTTTAATATTTGTCCCTGACATTATTAAAATGCAAAAAAATTTGTCTTAGACTATAGTCCTTGACATTAATAATTTAATTAATGAATTTTGCTATTGTTAAAAATTTATTTTTAACTTAGAATGATTTATTCTTCATTTTTAAAAATATCAATTAAAAATAATTTATTTCTTTATTAAATAATTTAAAATTAATTATATTAACAAACATCTTTATTCAGTTAAACAAAAAAAATTTAAAATAAAATAATATTATATCTATTTAAAAATTCCATTACTTAAAAAATTACTTCTATGACTGCATAATAATCAGTGCCAAATAATTTGATAGTTACTCATTTCCTTGGTTTCAGTTTACTCATTAATCCTGATTTTCTTGCAAAATGGAATAAATAAAGTTGTGTATAACCAGCATAATTCTTAAACTCATCCATTCCAAAATTCCTTATTTTTTCTACCTTAATATCTTTTCCATCAAAATATAAATAGGAAATTATTCTTTTTATCCAAACATCAGAAGGAAAAGCTTCCATAAATCCATAACCATAAAGAAGAATACAATCAGCTACCTTAGGACCAATTCCTGGAATTTTAACAAGGGTTTCAAATGCTTCATCATATTTCATATAGCTAATATCCAATGGATCAAGTTTTGAAGAGAATATTTCACTCGCTTTCTTTATATATGATGCCCTATAACCAAGTCCACAAGACCTAAGATTGTTAACATAAGATTCAGCCAGTTCATTGCAATTCTCTTTGTTAGCATATTTATTATTAATATTATCATTATTAATATTAATAATATTGCTTTTATTATTACTAATACTGTTAATATTATCATTACTATTAGTGTTGTTACCACTACCACTATTATCATTATTATTAATGTGCCTATTACTTTCAATCTCAGCTATCTCACCTTCATAGATATTAGATAAAGTTTTAGGATTTGGAAATGTATAAAAAGTACCAGAAGGAAAATTATAAACTTTTCCCCAATTAGAAGAAATAGCATCTATGGATTTAGTCCATCTAATAATCGAATTGTTGGCAGAAGATATTGAAGAAATAATAGATTCAAAATAGTCTTTAGCTAAAAATAATCGAAGACCATTACAAAAATTAATAGCTGATTTAAGTTTTTCATCTTTTGACAAAAACTTATAAAATTTATTTAAATCAAAATTTAAGCCATATAACTTAGCTATTTCATCAAAAATCATTTTTTCATTAATATTCTGACCATTATTAACCTCTAAATTTCCTTCAACATTCGAATGTCCTCTAACATCTAAATTTCCTTTAATATTCAAACTTCCTTTATCACCAATCTGATTTTCATTCAACAATTCATAATTAACTTCAAAAGAATCAAGATTGGCCTGAGACACCTTAAGAAGAACTGGGATTTCATTTATTAAACTTACAGTACAATATTCATCATTTACTAATTTCCATGGAGGTTGCGAAGTTTGTCCAGATGTTTGAGTAAGTTGAAGATTGATCTTATAATTTAATTTCATTTAAATCCCTTGATGAAAATGTACATTTTACCTTTAATCATAAAACTTATTTTGATAGAAAAATTGTTTATAACAAATTATTTTAATCAACTATTTCTATCTTTATTAAAACATTATCTAATAATATTTAATATTGTTCTTATATAAATACATTTTTTATAAATAACATCAATAAAAATTAAATTTGAAGATTCATCAGACAGTAAGAATTCCATTTTCTGAACATACCAACGAATAACTTCAGCATACTCATGCCATAAAGATCACAATACATCTTAAACCTCATTTTCAAACCATCATCAATATGGACACTCACCAAACAAGTTTTTCCACTATAATTAAACCTCACCCCACAAAATAAATCAAAAAAAAGACAACATTACAACAAGACCCGAAAATATACAATTATAGTCATTTTGGAAAAGTTTTTAAATTATTAATAAATTATATCATCGATAATCTTCTTATTTTTTAATTATTGCAAATTTAAGTTTGCTTACCCACTTTTATGAATCCAACTTTTGAAACATCTCACAATTTTCTCTGGATTTTATAAGAATATCTACATTTTCGTCAAATAAAATGACTATCATATCATGAAAAATTAGCCATTTGGAGCCTGTAAAAAAGTGTGGAGGTTTTCTTGAAAATTCATGTTTTATATCAAATAAACCATGAAAATTGAAAAACCTCCACAAAACTTTACAACCTCATTAGAAGAACTAAAAAAGATTTTGCACACTTATATGAAACATTTTAGTAGATAATGTTTTCACTGAATGTTCGTAAGCTAATAATTGTATTGGATATTATCCAAATCTTTGATTTGGATGTTAAGCAAAATCTATGATTTTGCTATAACTTAAACACACATTTTAAAAAATCAATCATTGATACATTTGAAAAAGAAAACAACAAGATTATTAAGCAAATTAGAGTTTCATTACACCTGAAACATGCAAGTTGGCTGAATTGCTGAGATAGAGATTAATGTAATGGATATGAATGCACTGGTGGAAATGAAAAATAAAGATTATTTAATGAAAGAAGCTATGGCTTGGTGTAGTGATAGGAATGAAAAAAATAGTAAAATCAGTTGGAATTTCACTAAAAAGAAAGCATACAAGAAATTATCAAAATACTATGTTTAAAAAAATATCTAAAATTAAGTTGTCTTGACACTATACCTAAAACAATCAATAAATGTTTATTCTCCAAAAATTTGTTTATTTAAATTTTTAAATTCAACAAGATTTTTAACATCCTGATTAATCCATTCTAAAGCACCTTTTTTCTCTTTATTTAATTTAAAAAGTCTTCTCTCATTTTTGTCATGTTTATCACAATACAATGAATAAGGTGATTTAGCTATATATTCTTCACCACATATTTTACACACTCTAATTAAATTATATTGTTTTAAACATTTTTTACTACACCATCGTGTAGTAGGACCTTTTGTTTCAAAAAATTTACCACATATTTTACATTTTCTTCTATATTTCTTTTTATTTGCTGTTTCATATTTTTTACTCATTTTTTCTTTCCCCATATACTTTTTAAGTCTTTAGAGAGTTTTTATTAACCTATCAAAAACGAAGACTTTGTCTTCTAATTTTCTTTCAGAAAAAATAACATATCTTGATAAGATTTATAAAATGAAACTCCATATTAATCTAATGTGGTAATAGCATATAAATGTATCGATTATTCATACCCTTCTTTGTGGTTTTAATTTGAGTATTAGGGACTTTTACTATGTTATACTATTATAAGTGATAATATATGAACAGTGCAAATTTCTAAAAATAACAGTAAAATTATCCTTAAAAAGCAAAATATACGAATTTTCCAATGAAAAAATGGAAATAATGGCAAAACATCATATCAATATATATTCAAACAAAGTTTATAGAAACTCTCTTTAATAATACTGTTTTTCAGTTTTATCAGGATAAACATGATTTAATATCATGTATTTTAATAATAAATATTTAGTTGATTCTTTTTTTAATGTTATTATTATATCAGATATTTTTAAGTTTTCATACTTCAGTATTTCTGAAATTTCGTGTATTGCATGAATATTTTCTGAATTCATTTGTATTATTCCCATGAAGAACTTAATCATTTCTTTTGTTCTGGAATTTGAATGGAAACTTGTGTAAAATCTGCTATTTATTCTTTGTAAACCTTATTTACTGCTGTGAGTATAATTTAACCGTGTCCCATCCTATAGCCTTAATTTTTAGATTTTTTTCATTTCTGTATATCCACACTTACCGCAGGAATATCTATCCCCATGATCTGCCATAAACACACCATTGGAACATCGAGGGCAAAAGGGATTTTTTCTATTTAACTTATCTCCATTAACTTTATAAACACTTGATACTTTCATGTTTATCTCCCCTATAAAAATAATTAGAATTTTAAAAATATTTACTCATATTCAGTACTAATTTTCGTCAGCTTCTTCAGTAGAAGACTCTTCTTCAGGCGGTTCTTCTTCTTTATTTTTTTCAATCATATTTTTTGGTTCAATACTTTCTAAATCTTCTCTGGAATCATAAAACTTAGCATAGCCAGTGGCTTTTGCTTCACCATAGTTTGGTTGAAGAGAATCAACAACAATTAACTCTTTTTTCGTGTTAAGTAATGCAACTAATTTACTTTTAACATCCAATATTTTTGGCGTTGCTTCACCAGTGTATATACAATCAAATTTAACTTCAACTCTATTTAAAACTTTATTTTCTTTTTTTTGGGTCACATTTATTTCCATAATATCTTAACCTCTATTGGGTATCATTTAACATTAAACATTTTAATATATTTTTCAGCTTTATATTTAATATTAGAAATCTTTAAAAGGACTAAACCTTTGTTAGGCTGCCCATACAAAATGATTCCATAATCAGGAGCCAATAAAGAGCAGGGAAGCACAGCAAGATCCTCTTCTCCATTAACAATAATTAGCTGATTTTCATCAACTGATTTTTTAATTGCAAGATCTATGGTTTCCCATAGTTGATCAGTTATTGTTCCTGGAGGATTATTAGCATTAAAAACATTATTTGTATAATCTAAATTTAGATTATGCTGTTTTCTTTGAATAGAATTATCAATAATAGCTAAATTAGGAATCAGATCATTTTTAAGAAGATTGATTGTAGTCTCATCACCCACAGATATGAAGAATTCTGATTTTTTAATGGAATCAATAGCCTCTCTAAAATCAGGGAATAATTGTCCCATAGGCTTTTTCAAAATTCTCCTTAGTTCATCTGTTAAAACTAACACTATTCAAACCTCTAAAAATATAACTATTCTATCTAACTCTTAATGAGTATTCTCCAGCTAAATTTATATTCAATCCTTTAGCAATATCTGAGTTATCTGGATCAACAACAACTAAAAATCCACTCCAATTTGTAGAGGTTGGTTTGCCACATACAGGACAAATCTCACTATTGGATATTCTACTACATGAAACACAAGATTTTTCACTCATTAAGCTTACTCCTTAGTATTAGCAGATTTTTTATTATTTGAAGATTTTGATAAGACTTTTTTCTTTTCTGCTTCAATCCATTCCAATTTTCCTAAACCAACTTGTCTCATTGTAAGACCAATCTTGGTTTCCTTAGTTGTCTTGCCTTTAAGACTAATTGCAACTATTCTTGCCCTTACATCGTCTCCTTCCTCAATTACTTTATTAGATTCTTTTCCAAGAAGCGCACCTCTTTTACCATCATAGTTAATGTAATCATCAGTCACCTGAGAAACATGCACCAAGCCATCCATAGGACCAAATCTCACAAATGCTCCAAATTCAGAGATTTCAATAACATGACCTTTAATAATCTCTTGTAATTCTGGTTTATAGAAGATTGCGTCAAAAACAACATCATGATATGAAGCACCATCACCCATAATAATTTTACCTTCACCAATATCTTCTACATTATTAACACTTACCAATAATCCTAAATTTTTATCTAACACACCATTATATGTTTCATTTAAAGTTTCAATAACAACTTCTTCAAGAGGATCTTCAAATTTGTAAGGTGGAATTCTTACAGTATCTTGAATTTTTGATAGATAATACAATTAAACACCCCGATATGTAAAATAATTAACAGTTGATTAATATTATTAATGTCAAATACAACAAATTTATGATCTTAATTTTAAATTAATATAAAGTCACATTAAAAATATAAAATTAAAATACTATTTTTATAAAATAATTAAATAATACTCAAAAAAATCAATATTTTTCTTTGTATAAATCAATTGAGCGAATAACTTCATTTTTAGCAAATTTAGAGTCTTCCCAACCGAGAACTTCAGTTTCTTTTCCTTCTAAATTCTTATAGGTTCTGAAAAATTCAGAAATTTCATCTAAAATATGACCAGGAATTTGAGAAATATCCTCAATATCTCTATACTTTGGATCATCCACTGGAACAGCTAAAACTTTAAAATCTTTATCTCCACCATCTATCATCTTCATTATTCCAATAGGTCGTGATATGATTAGACATCCAGGGAATGTAGGTTGATCAATTAAAACCATAATATCCATTGGGTCTCCATCGTCATAAATAGTTTGTGGAATAAAACCATAATCTGCTGGATAAACAACAGATGAATGTAAAACTCTATCTAATGCAAAAGATTCTATATCCTTATCATACTCATACTTATTTTTTGAACCTTTAGGAATTTCAACGATTGTATTTAATACTTCAGGAACATCTGATCCTGAACTAAGTTCTTTCCATAAATTCATTTAATCACCAAACTTTGGTCAACCTTTTAGAAACGAAACCTTTGGTTTTCTAAGTTTCTCATTTCATTTGAAACAAAAGTTGATCAAAAACAACTCTAAAGAATATACATTCAAATAATCTAAAAATCTAAATTAATATAATTATAAATCAATTAATGTGACCATCAATAGCTAAATAATTCTTTTGTCTTAGATACACAACGGCTATTCCTATTTTTCTTGCTTCTCTTCTTAATTCTTTATCATTTGTAGCTAAAACTTTGGATATACGGAGTAATGCATTATCAACAGACTCATTTTCATTTAATGATATATCTTTTATGATAATATTAGGAGATTTAGCTATTTTAATAGCTAATTCCGCATTTACCCTAATTTTTGACTTTTTATTCTTCTTAAGTCCCAATAATTCATTGATAACAAATGATGGAACAATTAAGTTAAAAGAAGGTAAAGTTTTTTCAAGTTCAGCAACTACATCAACACTGAACTGAAAGGGAATCATCAAAAATTTGTATCTATAATAACTTCTTTATTATTTCTAACAATTTTTGTCATTAAATCACTGAATATAATGAATTTAGATTTTATATCTTAGGTTACAGTTCTTAGTAGATCCATAATCTCATCTACTGGATTATGCCATAACCTATTAATCTCCATCTTACTCCAACTCTTCGACTTAAAGCCACTCTTTGCTTTGAATCCGCACAAACAGGTAATTTTAAATCAATATCAACAATAGCCCCTTTTACTTTGTTAACAACACCAACTGTAGTAGTTGTACCACAATTAATCATTAATGGTTCTTTTAATTTAATAGGCTCTACATCTTTTTCATTTTCAATACCAACTACTCTTTCCAAAAGAAAGGTTTTCATTGAAAAGCTATCTAAAACAGGAGGCAATGCACCTGGTTTCCCAGCTATTGAACCTGATAAAGAATCTGCTCTGGATAAAGAAGGATCTAATAATGTAGCAACACCAATAAGTCCACCAGGACCAATTTTATCAACATCCTCTCCACCAGCATTTAAACCTACTATTTCTGATGTTAAACTAACCCATTCATTA
This sequence comes from Candidatus Methanovirga procula, assembly GCA_031280375.1. GTDB lineage: Archaea > Methanobacteriota > Methanobacteria > Methanobacteriales > Methanobacteriaceae > Methanovirga > Methanovirga procula. The sequence continues at coordinate 10,453 of JAITGU010000042.1, forward strand.
TTCTTATCAGTGACACCTGGCTTTATTTCAATTTCATCTCCAAGTTTAAGAGTTCCTTGAATTAAACTTCCCCCAATAACTCCACCTTTAAGTGAGTCTGGTTTAGAACCAGGTTTATTAATATCAAAAGACCTTGCAACATACATTCTTGAAGATTTCCTTGGACTTCTTTTAGGAGTTTTAATTACTTCTTCAATTGTCTTAATCAGTATGTCCATATTAACTCCTTGCTGAGCAGATATTGGAATAATAGGAGCATTTTCTGCATTTGTTCCTTGAACAAAGTTTAAAATCTCTTGATAACTTTCAATTGCTCTTTCTTTTGAAACAATATCTACCTTATTTTGAACAACAATTATATCTTTAACTCCTATAACATCTAATGCCATTAAATGTTCTTTAGTTTGCGGTTGTGGACAATATTCATTAGCAGCTATTACTAAAACTGCTCCATCCATTATTGCAGCACCAGATAACATAGTAGCCATTAAAGTTTCGTGTCCTGGAGCATCTACAAAAGAAATTTTCCTAAGAACTTCATTTTTACTTCCGCAATGTTCACAAACCTCTGCAGTTGTATAGGATATTGATTCCTCACAACTAGTACATTTTCTAAAAACAATGTCTGCATAACCTAAACGTATGGATATTCCTCTTTTTGTTTCTTCACTGTGGGTATCTGTCCATACACCTGACAATGCTTTAGTAAGAGTTGTTTTGCCATGATCAACATGACCCACTAAACCTATATTAACATCTGATTGTACTTTTGCCATATTACACCTTATATGTTCTAATTATTAAATTAAAACTAAAATAATCAACTGTCAACAATATTCATATTGATTAATATAGGATTAATTGATTTATTATAACACTTATTTATTGACACCAATTTATTTATACTAAATTTAATGATAATATTTCATAAAAATATTAATATAACTATTATAATGATAAATGGATTATTCTTTTGATTCTTCTCCTTCTTCTTGAGGAGGATTTAAAATTTCATTAATAGATTTATTACCTACTTCAGAAACAATAGTATTAATTTGAACTATATCTTCAGAAATAGTATTTCCTCTAAAACTTTTTCTTCTTCTAACACCATCAACTTTTGGCTTATATCCAATACCACCAGAAACTAAACTTTTAATTCTGCGTGACCCATCAATATCTTTTTTCATTGGAAAACCGTTTTTATCGCTTCCACCAGTGATTTTTAATTTATATCCATCTAATCCAGCTAATTTTCCATCTACATCTTCACCAATAATTAGTCCAATGAATTGTTTGTTAACTGAATCATTGGATTCTATTTGATAGCTATTTTCTTTATCTGAAACTACAACTTTAAATGTCAACTAATTCCTCCTAATTATAAGTTTAACATTACCTTCTTAAAAATCATGATTTTTATTTAATGATTAAACTATTTATTTATAATTATTTATTATAATATTGTTATAATAAATATATTTGTTTTATAATTATTACTATTTTATAATTATTCACTGATAAGTATTTTATAATTAATTATTAATAAGTTTTTATTATGGAAGTTATTTATCTATAGTAGATAGTTTACTATTTTATTAATAATAATCATTTATTTATTTATTCTTCTATTTAAAAAATATTTTTGATTTAATAACTATTTAAATTAAGTTATGAATAAAACATTAATAAAATTTATTTAAGATATTACTTAGTTAAAAGAAGTTAATGAGGCTATATGATAAAAATAGCATTATTATAAAATCATTATAAAGCTATTATAAGATTATTATAAAGAAATATAATATTCTATTCAAAAAGACCTAACTCACCCCATTTAGGTTCTACTCTTCGTTTAATATCTGAAATTTCATTAAGAGCCTCAAACTCGTCCTCAGTTAATTTATCTTTAAACTCTTTCACCAATATTTTATAATGCTTTTCAGGGATATCAACATGTAACTCGTCCCCTTCTTCAAAACCTTTACCTAAAACTCCACCTTTAATGGACATTGCGACCTTCTGACCCCTATGAATAAAGGGTAGATTTTCTCCTTTATCTTGCATACTTTCAATCTGACCAATCAACTGACCATCTTTATTCATTAACGAATAATTTTGCTTTATGGTTCCATTTAAAACTTCAACACCAGAAATAAATGGTTTACTTTGTCTAAATACAAGTTTAGGTATTATTCTTATTTTAGCAGGTTTAATAACAGCATCAAGCCATTGCTTCTTCTGACTTTCTTCAAGTTCCTTAAGCCACTGCTCATAATCTTCTATAATCTGATATATCACATCACTTGAAAAAATTTTAATATTAGTCTCATTAAGATCCTTCATTGCTTTATTATGGACTTTAACATTGAAAGCAAGAATAACACCATGTTTAGGATTTTCTTTGGCAACAATAGAAGCATTAATAATATCTCTTCTTGAAATATCACCAATATCCGCAGTTCTAATAGGAATATCTAACTCCTTTAAAAGATTAACAATTGCTTCAAGTGAGCCTAAAGTGTCTGCTTTAACTAAAACACCATCATCATCTGTATTAATAGTAATCTCTTCAATTTCTTGCAAGATTTCCTCTTCAACATTAGATCCTAACTGATGAACTCTAAGTGGAGAACCTGAAACAACATTTTCAAGATTTGGAGCAACAATTTTAACACCAGCTGCTGCCACAACCTCATCAACCTTTTTAAAACGATTTTTTGCCTCTCTCATCTCTTCAAAAGGATTAGTTTTTAAGATTGACCGTATTCTAGTTGTTAAAACGCTGTCTTTTTCTACTAAAACAATTTCATCATCTTTCTTAAGAACACCATCATAGATAATTACATCAATTGTAAGACCTAAGCCTTGTTCTTCTTTAATTTCCAAAACTGAACCTTTAGCAGGAGAATCCTCAGCAATTAACAACTGTTTTTTTAGATATTCCTGAGCTAAACCTAAAAGTAATGCTAAAACCTCTATAATTCCTTCACCAGATTTTGCACTAATAGGAATAATACTTACCTGGGAGGCAAAGTCTGTCACCCTATCAAATCTCTCAGATTGAAAACTTTCTTTATGGAGAATTCCAACAATCTCATAAATACGAGTATCTACTTCTTGTTGAACACTTTTAGCTTGTTTAGAGAAACTTTCTGAAAAAGAACTATTAGGCTTAGAATTCCATCCAAATAACTTATCCACCTTATTAGCAACTATAATAAAAGGGGTTTTATACAATCGTAAAATCTTCAATGCCTCAAAAGTTTGAGGTTTAAATCCTTCATTAATATCCAATATTAAAATAGCTAAATCTGCTAAAGCTCCACCTCTCTTTCTTAAACTGGTAAAAGCAGCATGACCAGGAGTATCAATGAAGAATAATCCTGGAAGAGTGTCGGCTATTTCAAGCTTTTTTATGAACTTTCCACAGATTTTATTTATTATATCTATTGGAATTTCAGTAGCACCAATATGCTGGGTTATTCCACCAGCTTCCCTTGAAGCTATTGTGCTGCCTCTAATAAAATCCAACAAAGAAGTTTTTCCATGGTCTACATGACCTAAAACAGAAACAATTGGAGATCTAATCTTCATAGTAACATATTAAAAATATTGAAAACATTGAACTATTAAAATAAACTATAAATTAATCTAAATTCAAAAAAAATAGAAAAACTAAAAATCAGTGGTAAACTAAAAATCAAGATTTTTACAATTGGTTTATGTAAAATTACAATCTTAGTTTATGATTACAATCGCATTTAATGTAAAATTATAATTCTTAGTTATGTACAACTTTAGTTATGATTATAATCTTATTTTGGTAAAAATTTTCAATTTTTATCTCTTATTTAAAAAAGTTGGTTCATAAACCCAAGAATTATCAGGACCCTCATAATCACATATTTCATCTTGATTAAAGAAAAGATTTATTTCAATTTCCGCAGACTTTGGAGAATCAGATGCATGAATAATATTTCTTCCTGTATCCATAGCATAATCTCCACGAATAGTTCCCAAATCCGCTTCTTTAGGATTTGTAGCACCAACAATTTTCCTTATAACGGTTATTGCTTCATCACCTTCAATAACCATTGCAAGAGATGGAGCTGAAATAATATAATTGACTAAATCATTGAAAAATGGTTTGCCTTCATGTTCACCATAGTGAGTTTTAGCCAAATCTTCAGTTATTTGTAAAAGCTTAATCCCAACTATTTTTAGACCCTTTTCTTCAAAACGAGAGAGAATTTTTCCAATGAGCTTACGAGAAACAGCATCGGGTTTTAACATAACAAAACTTTTTTCCATCATATCCTCACCTATGCTTTTACCCATTTAACTTTTCTTGGAACTCTTTTAAGTTTAATCATGTTTTTTTCACATTTACTACCACAGAAGAAGTAGATTGATCCGTCTTTTTTAACATACATCTTTCCAGTTCCTTCTTCTATTTCTTCTTTACAAAATGAACATACTCTCATGTTTTACACCTTGAATTAATTTAATGAACAGAAATATATACTAATAAAGATGTTATTAAGGAGTTTTAATCTCTTTAGCTTCTCTAATAGTATCCAATAACATCAAAACATCACCCTGCCTAACAGGCCCCATAATATTTCGAGTCAATATTCTTCCTTTATCTCTTCCATCGAGGATTTTGCACTTAACTTGCATTACCTCTCCAGTCATTCCAGTTCTCTTTAAAACTTCTATAATTTCTGCTGGAGTTCCTTCTTCCATATACAATCACCTTAAATTTTTATAAAGGATTAAATTAAATAAACTGCTATTTTAAAATATTTACTTATTTAAATAATTATTTGTTGTATAAAATTTTATTGTACGACTTTTATTGTATAAAATTAATTATATTAATTAATAATACTAAAATCAATTTATATCAAAATTAACTCATCACATATTTATATGATAATTCCTATATTAATTGAATGAATTATAATAAAAAATAATATCTTTGTTAGTTTATATTTAAATTAATTTATATATGAATATTTACTTAATAATTATTCAAAATAATTATAATTATTATCCAAATGCTAATCTAAAATGTTACTAAAACACTGAAAATTGCTATACCAATTATTATACTAAAAATTATATTAAAAAAAGCATATTTATTTAAAATAAAGCATTTATTTAAAAAGAACATTTATCCTTTAAGTTCACTAACCTTCTCAATAATTTCAGTTACTAATTCTTTGGCATCTCCAGCATCAATAATAGCGGCTGAAGCAGTTCCTACATTTAAACCTGCAGCTCCCCCTACAGCATCTTTAGTAGGTAAGTATATATAAGGAATCTCTTTCTCATCTGCAAGCATTGGTAAATGAGCTACAATTTCAGCAGGATCAATATCTTCTGCTATAAAAACTAAATTAGCATCTCCTCTTTCAATAAACTTAGTAACTTCATTAGTTCCTTTTGCTACTTTTCCAGTATTTCTTGCAAGCTCTAATGCTTCTTCTGCTCTTTCTGCTAAATCTTGGGGTACATCAAATTTTATATATATTGCTTTTGCCATATTATTTACCTCCTTTTTCATCTGGCATTTGCCATCCATCGGCAAATATTATAACCGCAGCCATATAAAAAAATTATATTTACTTATGAAATATAAAATTACAAAATAGTATATCATTAGTCAAGTATATCATCAGTCATTAATTTTTTATTCATTAGTCTTCCATAAGATTATATTAAATAATATAACTACTGATTAACAACTATCTAATGATCATAACTAATGATTCAACTATTAAATAAATCTATAATATAAATGTAACACTGCTGTTATAATAAAAATTAGGTTTATACAACTCAATTATGTAGATACTTAACAAATAGGGACTATTTAATAAATATAAATACTAAATAATATTAATCAAGTAGTTAAAACCATATTGGATTTATTTAATTTAAATTAATTTATAAGTCTATTTAATTACAATTAATCTATAATTAAAATCTAATTTTTAAAATATTAAATCTAATTAAAGAATTAAAAAGATTTATATTAAAAATAAATTGAAAATCATGTTTAAACTAAGTTTTTAAAACTAAGCTGAACAAATCAATTATATTAAAAATTGAAATTTAAAAAATTAGACATTCAATATATTTAATTAATAGCTTATAAATGTTTCTAATTCAAGGATTGATAAAACCAAAATTACAAGTCAACTAAAAGTTTAAAAACTTTTAAATTAAACAAAAATATTAGAAATTTTTATTAAAAAATAAAAATTGAACAAAAAATAAAGTTGAATAATTATTAAAATTATTATCATAATCAAATGATTATATATAATGAATATACTAAATTTAAATATAAAAATTTAATTTATAAAAAATTACAACTTACTAAATAAATCATAAAACTAATAAATGAATAAAATTATTTAAATTAAGTGATCTCATGAATACAGTTGATATATTAATTGAAGCCTTACCCTATATAAGGAAGTTCCACACTAAAAATATAATGATAAAATATGGTGGTCATGCAATGATTGACGACGATGCAATGTCATCAACAGTAGAAGACACAATTCTCTTAAAATATGTTGGAATGCAACCTATCATTGTTCATGGTGGAGGCTTAGAAATCACACGATCAATGCGAAAATTAGGCAAAAAACCAGAATTTATACAAGGATTAAGAATTACAGACGAAGAAACTATGGAAATAATCAAAATGGTTTTAGTGGGCAAAATAAACACTGATCTTGTTTCAAAAATAGGTTTACACGGTGGAAAAGGAATTGGATTCTCTGGAAAAGATGCTAATTTAATCACGGCGAAAAAAAAAGCTCCACAAAAGATTAAAAACAATGAAACAGGTGAAGAAATTATTATTGATTTAGGTTTAGTTGGAGAGATAGAATCCATAAATCCTGAAATTATAGAATTACTTACAAAAAATCATTACATTCCAGTTATATCTCCAATAGGCACAAATTCCAATGGATACACATTAAATCTAAATGCAGATACTGTGGCTGGTGAATTAGCTTCTGAAATTAAAGCTGAAAAATTAATTATCCTAACCGATGTTCCAGGTGTTTTAGAAGATCCTAAGAACCCAGAAACTCTAATAAAAAAAATCAAATTAGATGAAATTGATGAGTTAATTGCAACAGGAGTTATAAGTGGAGGTATGATTCCAAAAATAGAAACTGCTGCTAATGCTATTAGAAAAGGTGTTAAATCAGCCCATATAATTGATGGTAGAATTAAACATTCCCTTCTTCTTGAAATATTCACCAAAAAAGGTATTGGAACAATGATAAGCAAATAGCTATTCTAAATCTTATAGCTATTCTATAACAAAGAGTATCTAATAACACAAATTTTTAAAAATACTCTATTTTCAGTTTAAATGATTGTAGCATCTTATTATTCCTTTTTTTTATATATAATAAAAACCACAAATATATAATAAAAACCACAAATAAATAAGATCGATAAGGCTATTAATGGAAAACCTGTTTTAGTAAGTGGAGAAGAACTTTCTACAATCTCTTTTACATCAGAATCATTTGATATTTCACTAACTGTTGATGGATTTGGATCTTGATTTGAAATCATGTTTATTTGACCAATGAACATCTTTCCTGGAACTATTGGAAGACTGGTACCACTAATAAACTCTTTTTCATTGAAAATTATATCATCAGGCTTTGCTGGACTGGACCGATTAATAAGATTACCATCATCATAGGTTCCATAAACCCCAACATTAATATTATTATCTCCAGTTTCAATAAGATAAGATAAAATATCCTTCCTATTAACACCCCACCTATCAGTCCCCTCCAACAAAATAACTTCATCAACTGCATTTGATTTAGTAACACTGAGTATGTTACCTTCTTGGAAGTAGTCAGCACCATTCGGGACACTCAAGTATTCTCCTTCTTTGAGTTTACCTATCCTGGAGATATTTTGGATGTTTTGTTCTTCATTGTAAATACAGAAACCATAAGAACCATCAGGACTTTTTATAAGAAAATGACCCATACCACTCATATTCAATAATGTAAGAGCCTGATCTATATCATCCATAGAAATGGATCCATTTTTACTTATATTATATCCTAACTCTTGGAGTTCTTTATTCAATGTTCCATCACTTGTGCCTCCAATACTTAAACCCCACCCATCCTCAAAGATAGTGACATGAGCAAAATAATCACCATCTGTTCTTTTTTGAACAACAGCATACTCATCATCAAATTTAATTTTTGATATTTGTAGGGTGTCATCCTCTGGACTATCTCGTCTAAAACCCCAAGCAGTTATATTATCACTTACTTGTAGTGTGACTGAACAACAATCATTAACTACATCATTGTGATTATATGCATTTATAAGATTAAAACATGAGGAAAGAATTATTACTAAAATAAATACTTTCCACCAGTAGTTATTTGAGTTCATTTTCATCAAATTGCATTTTATTTTAACTGTTATTGTTAATACTTTCTGGTAAATAATAGACAAGATCATAAATTTGATTATCAAAACCTATTATTCCAAATTTCATATTTTGATAGTATGTATCATCTTTGGTGAGTACACTACTCAGATAGAGTGCTGATCTGATGAATAACTATATAAATTATCTAATTTTTTTTATGTTTAATGTATATAATCCCCTTAAATAATCACCATAACTATGCTTTATTCTAATCTCCTTATAATATCCTGTATGATTATAAATAACATCATCAAAACCAAAACGATCATAACAACCATAGGGATTAAGACCATATACAGCCATAGAACTTTGCCTGATTGCACTAGTGTTTATATGTAAAGTTGGTGCAGCATTAGTCATTCCAACAATTGAAAATAACAATATAAACAATTAAACTAATTGCTTTAAAATTCATTTATATTCATCCCATACATTATTATTAGTATTAATAAGATTATTTGGAATTGAAATTTCATATCATATCCTTAACCAAAAGTTTAAGGAGAAGGAGGTATATAATAATTAGGTTGATGCAGTTTGTTATCCAAGCCTAATATTCCATATCCGTGACCAGTAAACCAGCTTAAATCTCCGTTATAATCAAGAGCTGTTTCAATTCCATCCCTCAAATCAGAAAAACTCACATTGAGTTGTTGATCTGATGGATAAGTATATATATTATCTAAATTTTTTATATAAATATAGATACCATCTTCAAGCCTACCATAACCGACACATAATCTAAGATCCTTATATTTTCCTGTATGAGTATAATTATATTCAGTGGGAGAAGGATAAGTAAAAGTTGCTCTTGAATGCATAATATGTCCTAATCTATCAATGTCATTATTTTGTGTCATACCATCTATCATCATAGTTTTACATGGATCTCCGAGATATTGTATATTTAGTGTAGCAGCATTAATCATTCCAATAATTGAAAATAACAATATAAATAAACCAATTATTTTGAAATTCATTTTATTTCACCTCATAAATTTTTTATTGGAGTTAAATAAATTATATTTTTATCAACTACCAACTTATTATATTATAAATGTACCTTATTATAAACCTTTTCATTTTTATACATGAGTACGATTTCCATTAAATTTTTTAATATCATTAATAATATTACTATTCTGAGAATTATGAAGACTATTACCACTATTATAAGTATTTAAGTTGGTAACACCCGTAATAATTCCAATCACACCACTAATAACTAAGGCTATGCCAGACAAGATGAAAGCCACTCCGAATGTTGAAGCTATCACACTACAAAGAGCAAGTACTCCAGCAATGAGCAAACCTAATCCAATAGAAGCAGATATAACTCCCCCAGTTATTGCTGATATTGCACCAGTTCTTAAACCAGTGTCTGGACGAGCAACAACATTCTTTATCCTATCTTCTAAACCTGTAGGATCAGTGTTAACATAAATAGTAGTGAAACTTTTCCTGAGTACCCTTCTGAGCTGAAGAAGACTGGTGACTCCTGATTAGCTAATAATTTCAATTGATCCATTGTCGGTTTAACACCAACACCCTTCAATATCTTGTTTTTATTCAGTAAAATGGTAACATTGATATTGGTCCTCAATATCAATATTCATTTCATTAAACTCCTTCTGCATACTTTATCCTTCTTTTTTATTGGTAATTAATACACAAGGTGTTAGATTTTCATGAAAAATTCAAGATAGATGGATAGTTATTTAATAGGTTCTAAGAACTATTTCATGGTAGTTTTAAAAAGTACAATGATAAAATTCTTTAAATTCAAAATT
>JAITGU010000179.1 GCA_031280375.1 Candidatus Methanovirga procula
GTGGCATGTTAATGCCGACGAAAATAAATCTAAAAAAGCTTTATATTAGCATTAATATATAAATAGGAGAAAGGATATTAATTAATATCATGTTAACAAAAGAAATCCAATCTCCAAATGATAGTTTGTATGTTCAAATATATAACTTTAACGGCACTGAAAGATTCGTTTTAAAAGACGATAAACTGTATTTAGAGAACAATTTTGACTTATCTGTTCATCAAGACTTTGAACTGATACTAAATAGAAAATTAGAGTTGATATACACAGATCCTGATCCAATATGTCCCAAATGTGGTGAGCATATTACTGTTAAGTATTCTAAAAGACACTAGACTCATTGATAAAGTCTATCCTTACTCTTTTTTTTTATTAATAATTATTCTTTTTTTTTTGATTTGTTATTGGTGATTTATATTTTGGGGTGGATTTGATTAATATTTTTGAAAAAGTGTTTGTGATGAAAAATAAGATTTGGTGATTTTTTTTTTTTGTTTTTTGAGTTGTCTTCTATTTTTTTTCTGGGTTTTAATTGTTGATTAATGGTATTGTTGTTGATATTATGTGTTATTCCTGCTGATTTTTTCTAAAAGGATTCTTTTTTTTAATATTGTGGAGGTAACGGCTTGGAAGATGTTCGTTCACCAGTGCATTATTTTATAGTTAATTTTTTCATTGACTTATGTTATTTCTTATGTTTATCTTTTGCAGACATATATTATAAGAAAATATCTCTTCAACTGTAGTATTCCTCTTAACTTTTTATAATATATTAACAAGTAATATTTATTCTTCATTTTGTGGTGAAATCTAACACCTATAATGAAAAAGATAGTTCTTAACTTTGAAAGTCCTACAGAGTTTTATTATTGATAATTTTATTAAGAATATCGAATTAAGTAGAACAGAAATATAGTAAAACTAAAAAATTAGAAATTAGAAAAAAATACTGATTGAATGAATATTAGACTATTTAGTTTTATTTGTTGGAAATAAAGCCATATGAGAAAAAATTCCACAAAAGTTTACAACCTCTACTTATACAAAGCTTTAAATACTTTAAGTTTAATATATTAATATTCTGTGATTTAATAAACATAATGTTTATATAGAAAAGATTTCATATTAGTAATATAATAATTATTTAGTTCGTTAATGTAATAATTATTATATTGTATTTTTAATATGTTGGGTCATCTCGTATTTTTATTATAATTTATTAATTATATTATAATCTTATTTCTATTAGAATAAATTTTATTTAATATATAGTTTATTATATATTGAGATATTTTAAACATGTAAAAAATAATTATCTGTTTGTAGTTGTTGCCGGGATAGTCTAGCCTGGTAAGGCGCAAGACTGGAAATCTTGTGAGGATTTTCCTCGCCTGGGTTCAAATCCCAGTCCCGGCGTGTTAATTTAATCGTATAGATCGCAGTTTAATCTTAGAATTGTATATTATAGTTTGTCGCACTATGGTTTGTAATATTGTGTGATCATTATAATGTTTATGTCTGTTGTGTGTTTATATGATTAATTAATTGTATAATGTTTATTATATTAGCTTAATAAGTTGGTTTAATTGCATTGTATATTTAAATAAACCATATAATTAAATGAACTAATCATTAATTAAGCGATTATGTCAGATCATATTATTTTTATTAATTAATTATTATAAGATATTTATTTTTTAAATATCTAATTTTTTATAAATAAAATTTAAATTAAGTTTTAAATTTAAACTATCTTTTAAGTTTAATATAAAACTAAATCTTTTAAGCTTAATACAAAACTAAATTTTAGTATACAAAGTTTAATTGTATGAATTAAGTAAGTTTATATCTTAAAAAGTAATTAATTGTAAAAACTGTGTTTTTTAGACATTGTCTAATGAATATTCGAATCTACTTGTCTTTGTAGATTTGCTCTGAAATGGAGGTTATTTAATGGAAGACGAATTTAAGCATTTAGTACGTATTTCAAGAAAGGATGTCGATGGAAATAAAACCATTAAACATGGTTTAACAGACATTAAAGGTGTTGGATTGTCTTTATCAAGAACCATAGGAATTGCTTTAGGTTTTGATTTAGATTCCAAAATTGGTTATATCTCTGATGATGATATTTTAAAAATTGAAGATATATTAAAAGATCCTAAAAAGTTTAATATTCCTGATTGGATGTTAAATCGTCGTGAGGATTATGTTACTGGTGAAACTGTTCATTTAATAGAATCTGATCTTGCTATGAGTTTAAGAGATGATTTGAATAGGATGAGAAAGACTCGAAGTTATAAAGGAAGAAGGCACGAAGTTGGATTGCCTGTTAGGGGTCAAAGAACTAAATCTACTTTTAGAAAAGGTTCATCAGTCGGTGTAAGGCGTAGAAGAGGATAATCATTTCTTATTTTTATTAATTTATTTTTAGCTGTTATGGGTTATTAAAAACTTGAATTTTTTCATTTGTTGGATTTATTAATCCTTTTGGAATTTATTAGTTTAAAAGCACTTAATAACTTTTAATCACTATTGTTAATAGCTATTAATGATTATTCTTACTAAAAATTATTGTTCAATTAAAGAAATATTTTTATCTATTTTTATGAAATTTATTAAGGAGAGTTGTTTATGGGACATCCAAGAAAATCAAGGAAAAAGTATGATACTCCACTTCATCCTTGGAATGCTGAAAGAATTAAATACGAAAACAAATTGATGTTTAAGTATGGGTTAAAAAGTAAAAAAGAAATTTGGAAAGCCGATACTACTGTTAGAAAGTTTGGTAGAGATGCAAGATACCTTCTTGGTTTTTCTACTGATGACGATGATGAAAGAAATAAATTATTGGGACATTTGAACCGCATTGGTGTTCTTGAAGAAAGTGCTAAGTTGGAAGATATTCTTAATTTAACGGTTGAAGATATTTTAAGAAGAAGATTACAGACTATTGTTCATAATAAGGGTTTAGCAAGAACGGCTAAAGAGGCAAGAATGTTTGTTGTTCATGGGCATATAGCCATGAATGGGAGAAAAATAGATTCTCCAAGTTATATGGTTAAAAGAGGAGAGGAAGACTTCATTGATTTTTATTATTCTTCTCCAGTAGCTAAACAAATTAGAGAAAACAGTACAACTAATAACAGTAATGAAGAATCTAACTAAAAGGTGTTTTAATGGTAAAAAACGAAAAATGGGGAATAGCTAATATTTATTCATCCTTTAATAATACTATTATAACTGTTACTGACATCACTGGTGCAGAAACGGTTTGCCAATGGTCTGGTGGAAGAGTTGTTCGTGCTGACAGGCAAGAATCGTCTCCTTTCGCAGCTATGGAAGCAGCTACTCGAGCAGCTGATGATGCTAAAGAGAAAGGGTTTGTTGGTTTACATATAAAAGTAAGGGCTCCTGGAGGAAATGGTCCAAGAAGTCCAGGTCCTGGAGCACAAGCTACTATTCGTGCTTTAGCTCGTGCTGGAATTAGAATTGGGAAAATTGAGGATATAACTCCTATTCCTCATGATGGTACTGGAAGACCTGGTGGTAAAAGAGGAAGAAGGTTATAATACAAACATTTAACTGAGTGAAATCTATATTTTATTAAATTTCTTTTTAAAGATATTTAATTTTGTAAATAGAATTGAGGCAACTAAATTAAAGTAACTAAATTTAAAATATTCTTTAAAAATTAACAGGAAATTAGAATTAATAGTTTTGTCTTAATTTTCTTAAAAATAGAGGTTTTACAATATATATCTGTATATTAACACAAGTTTATGGAATGATAAATAATGGAAATTGAAGTCAAAGAGAAAAATGAAAATGAAATGATTTTTATTCTTAGCGATGTAGATGTGGCATTTGCCAATGCTATACGTAGAATTGGAATGATGGAAGTTCCTAAAATAGCTATTGAGCATGTAAACATTATTAAAAACAGTTCAGCCATGTTTGATGAGGTTTTAGCTCATCGTTTAGGATTAGTTCCTATAGTCTCTGATAACGAAGCTATTGAAGCATTAATCTCTAATGAAGATTGTGATTGTAAAGATGATGTGAATAATACTAATGGTTATTGTTCTAAATGTAGTGTCTCTTTTACTTTGATTAAAAATACTCCTGGAGTTGTTTATTCTAAAGATTTACATTCTAATGACCCTAAAATAAAACCTGTCTATGATACAATACCTCTTCTGAAGCTTAAAGACGATCAGGAAGTTGAACTTGAAGCAGTAGCTATTATAGGTAAAGGTAAAGATCATGCTAAATGGATGCCTACTACTGTTTGTACATATAAACAATATCCTGTCATAACTTTTAATGATGAGAAGGAATTGTCTAATGATGTTGTTGAAGCATGTCCTAATAATATTTTAAAATTAAATAAAAAAACTAAAGAACCTACAGTTCAAAATATTGAAGATTGTACATTATGTAAATTTTGTGTAAGAACAAGCGAAAATAAAGCTATTGATGTAGGTTATGAAGAGAATAAAATCATATTTAAAATAGAAACTGATGGATCAATGACTCCAAAAGAGGTTTTATTAAAGGTTTGTGATGTTTTAAATAGTAAAGCTGATAGATTTATTGAATTTTTTTAGAGGAGGAATAATTAATGGGAAAACGAATTAATAAAACCAATCCTAATCTTATTGAACTTATAAGGAATCTTAAGGATAAATATGCAATTGAAGGTTCAGTTATTTGGAAAGATGTTGCTAAAAGACTTGAGAGAGCAACTCGTAAAAGAGCAGAAGTTAACTTATCCACAATTAACAGATGTTCCACCGATGATGAAACTGTTTTGATACCTGGTAAAGTGTTATCAAGTGGATCTTTAGACCATAAAGTTAAAGTTGTAGCTTTGAACTTTTCAGAATCTGCTAAAGAGAAAGTTGAAAATATTGGTGGAGAATGTATCCAAATTAAGGATATAATGGAAATAAATCCTAAAGGCAGTAATATTAGGATATTAGAGTAAATGTAGGTGTTATCATGATTATTGATGGAGAAGGTCATGTATTAGGAAGATTAGCAAGTATAATCAGTAAAAAGCTTCTTGAAGGAGAAGATATAATTGTTTTAAATGCTGAAAAGATTATGATTACAGGATCTAAAGATTGGATTTATGCTAGATATAAACAAAGAGTTGATAGGGCGAGTATTTCCAATCCTCGTGACTTAGGACCTAAATATCCAAGAAGACCTGAAGATATATTTAGAAGAACTGTTAGAGGTATGTTACCATATAGAAAATCTAAGGGGAGAAGTGCTTATAAAAGTTTAAAGGCTTTTGTTGGTATTCCAAGAGAATTTAAAGAAGTTGAATTTTCTGATGTGCCTCAAGCACAGTATAAACATCTTAAAAAAGGCATTGAGTTAGGTGAGGTTTCAAAACTTTTAGGTGCTAAATTTTAATATTGGAAGTGAAAACTATGAAGAAAGTTATTCATACAAGTGGAAAAAGAAAAACAGCTATTGCGAGAGGAACTGTTAAAGAAGGTAAAGGTAGAATTAGAATTAATAAGTCTCCAATTGAAATTTACTCTCCAGAATTAGCAAGAATGAAATTACAAGAACCTTTAATATTGGCTGGCGATATAGTAAATAATTTAGATATTAATGTTAAGGTTTTTGGTGGTGGGGTAATGGGACAAGCTGAAGCTGCTCGTATGGTCATTGCAAAAGGCTTAGTTCAATGGACCAACGATTTAGATCTTAAGGAGAAATACATACAATATGATAGAACAATGTTAGTAGGAGATCCAAGGCGTTCAGAATCTAAAAAATATGGTGGTCCTGGAGCTCGTGCAAGAAAGCAGAAAAGTTACAGATAATATTTCAATCTTTAATTATTTTCAAAATATTTAAAATCTTTTGTTTTTAAATTATGAAATGATTTTTTTTGTTTATCTTGTTTATTGTAAGTAACTTTTGTTTTGTTGCATTTAATTTATAATAAATTATTATTAACAATATTGTAATTAAAAATATTATGATTAACAAAAATTAATGAGGATGTAAATGATTCCAATAAGATGTATGAGTTGTGGAAAGCCTATTTCAGCACATTTTGATGAATTTGAGTCAAGGAAAGCTGATGGTGAGGATCCAAAAGATATTTTTGAAGATATGAATATTAAAAGATATTGTTGCAGACGAATGTTTATAACTCATGTTGAAGTTTGGGAATAACTACCTAATGTTCATATAAATACCAGTATTTATAAAATTCATATTTAAAGGCTTAAATACAAATTAGTATGTAAATGCAAATAGAATATAATTAGTACAACTACAAGTTAGTATAATTACAACTATAATTAATATACCATAAATTATAAAAATTATATTATTAATATAGTTACTAATATTAATATTTATTTCATTATATCTAAGGAGAGATAAGATGAGTGTTAAATTGACAAGGTTTGAGAAAGCAAGACTTCTTGGTGCAAGATCTATTCAAATTTCTATGGGTGCAAAACCTAAAGTTAAAATTGGAGACTCAATAGATCCAATAGATATTGCAATGTTAGAACTTAAAGAAGGTGTACTTCCTCTTGATATAAGAAGAGACAATAAATTTTCTTGATTAATCTCTCTATTAATTTTATTTATATAGACTTTTGTTTAAATTTCAAATTATTAAATTTTAATTTCAAAAAAAAATTATTCAAAGATTAAGATTTATTTTTATTTGGGATTTAAAAATTACAATAAAAAGAGATTTAAAAGTTTAAGAATTTAGTATAAATAATATAAAAACTTAATAAATATTATAATAAAAATAAATATTAATATTTAAGAAAAATTATATTCAAAAAGTCTGATCCAAATGTTTTAAAAAAGCCATATTTTTGAGTTTTTTAAAGTCGAATTTTTTTAAATTAAATTTTAATAGATAAGTTTTATACATAAATTATAAAAAGATTAAGTTTTATAAAAAAAATATATAAAACCTTCAAATAAATATTATGATTGTTGTTTTAAACTTGTTAGTTATATGATCATAATCTCACACACTATAATCTATAAAATATTCTATTAATCGAACTACTATTTTTAATTTACAAAATAGAGATTTATAGATTTTTAGTAAAAATAAGAATATAAAAAATCAGACCATATAAAAATATAACATCATATTCTTATCCTTGATAAAATATGAATGTTAAGATGTTGATTGTTATTTTTATCTGTTTGACAAATATTAACATAATTTATACACATTATAAATAATTTATATATTCTCTGTTATTTAAATAATGAATTATTTAATTAAATATGTTTTATTAACTGAGGATATTATTAGTAATGAAATATTGATTATTATAATGAATATATATTATTCCTATAGGAGGATTGTTTATGGATAGTGTTATTGAAGATGTTCGTCTTAGAAAAATATTGGATAGTAGAGGTAATGCTACTGTTGAAGTAGATGTAGTTACCTGGAATGGATTTGGAAGAGCTGCCGCACCAAGTGGGGCAAGTACGGGTTCTCGTGAAGTTGTTGCATTTCCAGAAGGTGGAGTTGATAAGATAATCGGCGAAATTGAAGATTTAATATCAACTGAACTTATTGGAATGGATAGTGATAATTTATCTGAAATTGATAATATTTTGGAAGAAATTGATGGTACAGATAATTATGGATTTATCGGTGGAAATACTACCGTTGCAGTATCTATGGCTATTTCAAAAGCAGCTGCTTCATCATATAACCTTCCTCTTTACAGTTTCTTAGGAGGAAACTTTAGAAATGAAATTCCTTACCCATTAGGTAATATGATGAATGGTGGGGCTCACACTGGAATTAATGCTCCAGATATTCAAGAGTTTTTAGTAGTTCCTGTTGGTGCTAAAAATATAACTGAAGCTATTTTTGCAAATACAGCTGTTCATAAAAGATTGAAAGAACTTATTCAAGAAAAAGATTCTCTTTTCACTGGTGGTAAAGGTGATGAAGGAGGATGGGTTCCAAATATTTCAAACGATGCTACTTTAGAAATTCAATCTCAATCTTGTGAAGAAGTAGGAAATGAACTTGGAATTACCATTAAACCATCATTAGATATGGCTTCCTCTGAATTATGGGATGAAAATCAGCAAAAATATGTTTATGCTCAGGATAATATTGCACGAGATACTGGTGAACAAATTGAGTATGTAAAAGATATTATCGAAACTTATGGCATGTTTTATGTTGAAGACCCATTTGATGAATCTGATTTTGGAGGTTTTGCTGAGTTAACTAAATTAGTTGGAGATAAATGTTTAATTTGTGGTGATGATCTTTTTGTTACTAATAAAGAGATTTTAGCTGAAGGTATTGAGAAGAAAGCAGCAAATGCAATTATCATTAAACCTAACCAAATTGGTTCATTAACTGCAACCTATGAAACTGTTAAATTGGCTAAAGAAAATAATGTAGTTCCTGTTGTTTCCCACAGATCTGGTGAAACTACTGATGAAACTATTGCTCATTTAGCTGTTGCATTTGCAGCCCCAATTATTAAAACTGGTGCTGTTGGTGGAGAAAGAATAGCTAAATTAAATGAATTAATTCATATTGAAGAAGAATTATCCACTCCGTCTATGGCAGAGTTGAATTTCAAGTTTTAAATGGAGAAGCTGTGATTCTCCTAAGTTTCTCACTTTGTTCGAAACAAACGGGGAATCTGTGATTCTCCTAAGTTTCTCACTTTGTTCGAAACAAACAGAGAGTCGGAAATTCTTCTAAGTTTTTCATGACCTTCGGAACAACTGAAAATTTTCAATTATGGAATAAGTAGAACTTTTTATTAGGGAATTAGTATTTTAATTATAATTTTTATTTTTTAAAATATTATTTTAAAGTTTTAAATTTTTAATATTATAGATATAATTAAATATTATTAAATAATTAATAAGCAATTGGAATAAATTTAGAGGAAATATATTTTTTTTTGGAGAGAATATTATGGTAAATATAAGTTTAGATCAAGATAAATGTAAAGGTTTAGAGTGTGGAGAATGTGTTGATGTGTGTCCCATGGAAATTTTCCAGTTTGAAGGAGATAAAGTGACTATTAACCATCCTGAAGACTGCATTATTTGTGAAGTATGTGTGGATGTTTGCCCTAATCAATGCATCTCTGTTAAAGGTTAATTAATATTATTATTTAGAAAAAACTTTTAAAACGGAGAATCAAAGATTCTCCTAAGTTCCTCACTTCGTTCGGAACAAAAGTTTCATCAAAAGTTATTTTCCAAACTAACAAAATATATTAGTTTTAAGAAAATGATTTTACTATTTATAAAAGGTGATAAATTGTCAGAATTATTAATACCATTAGATAAGTACTTGGCTTCTGGTTTACATATTGGAACCCAACAAAAAACTAAGGATATGGAGAAATATATTTTTAGGGTTAGAGCTGATGGTTTGTATGTTTTAGATATTAGAAAAACTAATGATAAAATTATTTCTTTAGCTAAATTTTTAGCTAAATATGATCCAGATGATATTTTAGTTGTAGCTACAAGGCAGTATGGTCAAGCACCAGTTAAGAAGTTTGGTGAGGTTGTTGGTTGCAAAACTATTCCTGGAAGATTTATTCCTGGAACTTTAACTAATCCTAACTATTCTAAATTCATTGAACCAAAAATAATAATGGTCACTGACCCAAGATCAGATTCACAAGCTATTATTGAAGCTAAACAAAATGGTATTCCAGTTTTAGCATTGTGTGATAGTGAAAACTTACTTAACTCTGTTGACTTATTAGTTCCAGTTAATAATAAAGGAAGAAAATCTATTGCTTTAGTTTACTGGTTATTAGCAAGAGAAATTTTAAGAATTAAAGGAATCATTGGCGAAAACGAAGATTTAGATGTTGACCCATCTGAGTTCACTCTCAAATTTTAGATTAGAAACTAAAACTGTTATTAGCTTCATATAAACTCCATAAATTTTTAAATATAGTAATATTAATGTTTTTTCATAATTGATGATATTAGCAAGAGTAGGATTAAGATAAAAATGGAATCTATAGCTTCAGCTCCTGGAAAAATTATTTTATTTGGAGAACATGCAGTTGTTTATAATCAACCAGCTATTGCTGCAGCTGTAGATAAGAGAGCCACTATTTCCATTAAAAAAAGTCAAAATAAGTTTACAACTTTAAAATCATACGATCTGGATTTTGAGGCAAGATTGAATACTAAGGATAAAACATACGAACTTGTAACTGGAAAACCTGGAATAATTAGATATATCTTAGAAGTATTGTATCAAGTTCATGATCATAGCCCTATTGACATTCTTTTGTCAATGGATTTTCCTGTGGGTTCAGGTTTAGGTTCATCTGCAGCAGTCACAGTAGCCACATTAGCTGCTTTATATGGGTTTCATAATAAAAAATTCTCTAAAAAAACATTAGCCCGCAATGCACATTTCATTGAAAAGAAAGTTCAGGGAGTGGCGAGTCCATTAGATACATCAATTTCTACCTATGCAGGTTTAATATATTTGGGAAGAGATAAAAAGATTTCAAGATTTAATATAGATTTTAAATCGACTTTTATTATTGGATACACCTCAAGAAAAAGAAGTACTTCAAAAGTTGTTAATCAAGTTTCTCGATTAAAAGATAGAAATCCTGATATTATCAATTTGGTTATGGAAACAATAGGTTCAGTTACTGAAGAAGCAAAATTAGCTATTTTAAGAGATGATAAAACTAAAATTGGAGAATTAATGAATATTAATCAAGGATTGTTAGATTCTATTGGAATTAATAGTGTTGAACTTTCAAAAATGATTTATCGTGCAAGAAAATACGGTGCTTTAGGATCAAAAATTACTGGTGCTGGAGGTGGAGGTAGTATGATAGCTTACTGCCCAAATCGCTTTGGTGAAGTTTATCATTCATTAAAAAAATATGATAATGCAATTAAAGCTAATGTCTCTGATGAAGGAGTTGCTTTAAAAATAAGAGCATGATTTTTTTTTTAGGAATCGAGTGGTTTTAATGATTATTTTAAAGTTAGGGGGAAGTATACTAACAAAAAAGGACTCTGTAAAACCAGAAGTTGATTTTAAGAATTTAAATAGAATAGCTATTGAAATATCTGATTTCTTGAAAAAGTATGATCTGAAAAATGATGGTTTAATTGTTGTTCATGGTGCTGGTTCATTTGGACATCCCTATGCTGAAAAATATGAAATTGGAAAACATTTCAATGATAAGGAGTATTCTAACAAAAAAATTGGATTTTCTATAACACATAATTCTGTTAATGAGTTTAGTAGTATAATATCTAAATCTTTCATTGAGAATAATATTCCAGTTATCTCCATTCCCCCATCATCACTAATAAAAACATCTAATAAAAGGGTTAGTTACTTTAACTTAGATTTAATAAAAGAATATCTTTCTCAAGGATTCTTACCTATGCTTTATGGAGATGTTGTTTTAGATGATAAACTTAAAATGGCTGTTATATCTGGAGATCAGATATTAAGCTATTTAGCTAAAAACTTAAAATTTGAAAAGATAATCTTAGCAACAGATGTTGATGGAGTATTTAATAAGAATCCAAAGTTGTATGATGATGCAAAGCTGATTGAAGTTTTGAATTCTCTTGAAGAATTAGATAGTTTTGATTCAACAAATGTTGATGTTACTGGTGGAATGTTTGGTAAAATTCAGGAACTATTTGATCTCGCTGATCTGGGAATTGAATCAAGGATTATAAATGCTAAAACTCCAAATTTGGTTAAAAGTGCTCTAAAAGGCATTGAAGTTAAAGGTACTTTAATAAAAGCAAAAAATCATCAGTAACCCTTTTAATTGAATTCAATGGAATGTTTATAATGATTAATAATTTTAAAAAAAGAGTTAACAATTTAAAAAATATAAAAAACTATGTTTTAGAACTTCGTAAATATAAAATAAGTCTTATAGGTGTTTTTGGATTAAAATTCAAAATATTCAAATATTATACTTTTAATTTGAAGAATATTGGTAAGGTTAAACTTTACCAAGAAGATTATTTTAATGGATGGCTTTCGGCTTATAGGTGTATTATCTCTTCGGATGAGGATAATAAGATCGAGATTCTTAAATCACTTTTCTCTCAAAAGACAACGATATAATTGATTTAGGATTTATTAAATTCATTAACATTTATCAAGGATTAAAGTTAAATATAATTGGATTTTTTGAAGTATTTTTTGCTAACGAATATCCTATTCTGGGAGGGGGGTGGTGAGAAAATTGTTATAGATATTGGAGCTAATTTAGGTGATTCGTCTCTTTTTTTTGCAAAGAAAGGATTCAAAGTAATAGGTTTTGAGCCTTTAAATAAGGTTTATGAAATAGCATTAGAGAACATTAAATTAAATAATCTAGAAGGGAAAATAACATTAGTTAATAAGGGAGTGGGGGCTAAGAAAGGATTCAATTGTATTATAATGATATCAACTCAGGTCTACAGGCGACTACTAACATTAAAGCAAATACTAAGGAAAGAGTTGAAGTTACCACAATTGATGAAATTATTAAAGAATATGCCTTAGAAAATCCTTTTTTATTGAAGATGGATTGTGAAGGGTGTGAATTTGAGATAATTTTAAATTCAAATTTATCAATGTTTAAAGAAATAGTTTTTGAATATCATACTTTTCTAAGTGGTATTAAATATAATCAATTAAGTGATAAATTAGAAAAAGAAAGATTTAATATTTTTTATCATAAAATTCATAATAATGGGCTTGGAGTTATCTACATGACAAATATCAATTCCAATGATTAAATATATGACTTATTAGAGAATTGTTAGTAAATGTCAATATTTATAGGGAAATTAAGAATGAAGAGAATTTAAGTATCATTAGTTTAATCGATTGATTTTATAGTGTAAGACAAAATTTTTCACATTTTAATAATTGTTTTACTTGAAAATTTTAATTTATAGTGTTTTACCAATTTTTTATAACATTTTATTAAAAATTTTTATTTAAAAAATATCCTTAAAATTGATTAATTTTTAATTTTAAGATATATTAAATCTTTTTAAAAATTTAATAAAAAATGTATAAAGTTAATAAATTTCAGTAAAGTACTATAAATAGAATATGATTATAAATTGTCAGTATTGAACAAAAATCATGTTTTAAATTTCAATTTAAAGATTTAATAAACATGTTAAAGATAAAAAGGATAAAATATGATTTCAGATAGAAAATTAGAACACTTATTAATTTGTGAACATTTTGATGTTCAGTACAAGAATAAGAAAACTGGCTTTGATGATGTTGATTTTATACACAATAGCTTACCTGAAATTGATATGGATAAAATTGATCTTTCCACTAAAAAATTTGGAAAGAAGTTGGATATTCCATTATTTATAACAGCCATCACTGGAGGTCATCCAAAGGCAACTTATATAAATCAACAGTTAGCTATTGCTGCAGAAAGTGAAAAAATAGGATTTGGACTTGGAAGCCAAAGAGCAGCTATTGAAAATCCAGAATTAGAATATACATATAATGTTGCTCGCGAAAATGCACCATCAACAATTTTAGTTGGAAATATTGGAGCTTCTCAAGTTAACTATAGTATGAAAGCTATTGAAATTCTTGATGCAGATATTTTAGCTATTCACTTAAATCCTCTCCAAGAAGCAATTCAAATTGAAGGAGATGTTGATGCCACTGGAATCATAGATTCAATTGGAGAAATAGTTGATAATGTAAATGTTCCTGTAATGGTTAAGGAAACAGGAGCTGGAATTTCAGCTGAAAATGCTAAAATACTTGAAAATAAAAATATAAGCTTTATAGATATTGCTGGTGCTGGTGGTACAAGTTGGGCTGGAGTTGAAACTTACAGACTTAAAGAAAAGTATCTTGGTGAAGTATTTTGGGATTGGGGAATTCCAACAGCTGTTAGCACAGTTGAAGTGTCTAATTCAGTTAATATACCAGTTATTTCGTCTGGAGGTATTAAATCAGGTCTTGATGCTGCTAAGGCAATAGCTTTGGGTTCTGATGCTGTGGGAATGGCATTACCATTTCTTAAAAAAGCATATTTGGGTTCTGATGCTATTATTGGTTTTATTCAAAACTTTGAAAAATCTTTGAAACTTGCTATGTTTTTGGTTGGAGCAACAAATATTGAAGAATTAAAAAAATCTAATTTGATGATCAAAGGAGAAACTCATTCATGGTTAAATGAAAGAGGATTTAACACAAAAAAATACACAAGGAGGACATAATTTGACTGTAGAAGTAATTGCAATTGGTGGTTATGAAGAAGTTGGAAAAAACATGACTGCTGTAAAAGTGGGAGACGAAGTAGTAATATTTGATATGGGTATTCACTTAGATAGGATTAATATTCATGAAGATACTGATATAGATAGGATGCATAGTTTAGATTTAATTGAAAGAGGAGTAATTCCCGATGATACATTAATGAGAGAAGTTGATGGAAAAGTAATAGGAATAGTTTTCACTCATGGGCACCTTGACCATATTGGGGCTGTTGCTAAGCTTGCTCATAGATATAATGCTCCAATAATAGCTACACCATATACGACAGCATTAATAGAGCGAACAATTAAATTTGAGCGTAAATTTGAGGTTAAAAATCCCATTCATAGCCTGAATCCTGGAGGCAAGTTTAAGTTATCTTCTAAGATAACTTTAGAATTTGTAAGAGTTACTCACAGTATTCCACAAGCAGCTATTGCAGTTCTTCACACTCCTGAAGGGATTATAGTTTATGCACTTGATTTTAAGTTCGATGATTATCAAAAAATCTCCCCACCACCAGATTATGATAGATTAAAATCATTAGGTAAACAAGGAGTTTTAGCTCTTATTGTGGAATCAACAGATATTAACAGATTTGACCAACCTAAAACTTACTCTGAAAGAGTGGCAAAATTAATGCTTGAAGATTTAATGAAAAAACCACTTATTGAGAAGAAAGGTATGATAATAACAACATTTTCTTCGCATATTGAAAGAATACAAACTATTGCAGACATTGCTAAGAATAGTGATAGGGAAATTTTATTTTTAGGGCGATCAATGGAGAGGTTTTGTGGTTTAGCAGAATCATTAGGAATTTTAGATCTTCCTTCTAATGCAAGAGTTCTTGGAAAACCAAAAGAAGTTAATGAAGCTCTTAATATGGCAGATGATGAAAGAGAAAAATATTTGCTTGTTGCAACAGGTCATCAAGGAGAACCAGATGCTTTACTTCCAAGGATAGCAAGCGGAAGGACTCCGTTTATTGTAAGGTCAGGGGATTATGTCATTATCTCTGCAGGTATTATACCAAGTCCAGTTAATGAATCGAATAGACATATTATGGAAAAGAAATTAGCTGATAGTGGTGCGAGAATATATCCGAATGCTCATGTTTCAGGGCACGCTGGACGTGAAGACCATAGAGATTTCCTACGAATGCTTAAACCAGAGCATATAATCCCTGCTCACGGTGATTTGTCTATGTTATCCTTATATGGTGAATTAGCAGAAGAAGAAGGATATAGGATAGGTAAAAATGTTCATATTCTGAGAAATGGACAAGCTCAAGTTTTCAATGGATATTCTTCAAAAAATGCTTCCCAAGTAAATGGACAATCTTCGAAAAATGCTTCCCAAATGCCTTATTAGCATTTTTTAAACATTTTATTTTTTAAAATAACTGATTTTTAAAAACTTTTTTTTATAGTTCATGACATTATTTTTTACAAATTAAATTATTAATATATTTCTTTAAATTAAATTTTACAAAATTATAATTCTCATTTTTTGATGGTGACCCTTTAATTCACTGATATATTTATATATGATTTTATGTATAACTATATTTATGGTGTTAGATTTTCATGAAAAATTGAAGCAATCATAAACCCAATCTCATCAACTTAACGATTTTTATTTTTAAGACGATGATTTGATTTATATATTTTCTCATGATTTTAAATAAATTGCAAATTTTTTTTATATAAATTTGTTTAATTTTTTATTAAAATATTTAACAAGATTTCTTAAGTTGATGACATTGACCATAAACCTAATTTAAAAAATTAAAGAACAATAAATTTTAGAAAAAACATGATAAAATAACTCCAAACAAAAACAATATAAAAATTAACAAACCCTCCACACACAACAAACATTAAAAAAAACTACTAATCCCACAAAAACACAATACAAAATTTTTTAAAAATTTAATAAAATATATAGTGTTATAGGAGTGTATGATTGATCACTAAGCTTTAATAGCTAATAATGCTAATCTTAATAATTATATTCTAAATAAGTAGACAAACCGATATTATATAAATAATATGTGGATATGAGTAAGATAACTCCAACAAAAATAATGATAGAAAAATTTAAATATTTAAAATAATCTTTTCTACTAACAATAGATATTATTCTCTTATTCTGTAAAGTTAAGAAAAACAATGGTGAAAATGGAATAAAATATCTTCCCCGCACACCCCAGATAACTGAAGATATTTTCCATCCAGATGCAACGAAAAAAATCAATAATATTCCTTGAAAAAAAATGAAAAGAAGAATGATTTTCTGTTTAATATTAATACACAGAACTTTCAAAAATTTTTCTTTTAACTGGCTTAAGTCCACTATTGAAATAATGGATAATATCACAAAATATATATAAGCTAAACTTGATGGTAATGGATTAGTCGACCATCCAAATGATCCAACAAAACTTATAAGATAACCCTTAGATCCTATTAAAAGAGAATTCAAGAATCTAACAAAAAATGAGGCGGCAGGGTATGATGGATTTGGTAAAGAAGAACTACTATTAACACAAAGACCAAACATATCAATTAAATAATTATATTGCAATATAAACAATAACAGAACCGATGGCAATATCATTAAAATAAAACAAGTTAATACATTATTATTAAATTTAGATTTAGGAATTATAAAAAACAGTAATGCCAATAGAGCATATACTTGTTTTGATAATGCCAAAGATAGTATGCATATTGAAAGAAAAATCATGTCTTTCTTTTGGATCTTATCATCTTTCAATGCTAAATTTAAAAATAAACATATTGTGAAGAAGGATAATGCAAGATTTAAACTATCTGCTGAAACTGAAGAGGATAAATATAGTGACATAGGCATTAAACCCAAAATAAAAATGTATGTTTTCCAATTGGAACAATCTTAATACCAAAATAAACAATAATAATATATATTAATAAATTAATAAAACGACCAAAATACATCAAACAAAGGGGAGAGTAATTTAACAATTGACCAATCTTAATAACAAATGCTACACCTAAATAAGGAAGAGGCATGTAATTGAAAGTATTAAGGTTATCAATCACAATTGTATCATTATTATTTAAAGGATTGTTAAATATACTATAATCCTTATTCCTATAATTTTCAACTGTCGATGCCTCCCATGGAGTGAAGTGATAAATATTACCAAAACTTTTAGGAATTGAAACAACAGGACTTCCACGAACTAAATGTCCTTGACTTACATCGTAAGCCTTAAAAAAATGCCACATTTCATCAGAAGCCGCAAAGGGAGGATTGATCACAGCAAAAACAGAACCAAAAACAAGAGCAAAAACCAAAAAGATAACTTCAACTCTAATATCAACAATTTTCATAAAAACCAATTTTTCCAATTATAAAAATTTAATTTCTTTCTTTTTAAAGGATATGATTGTTTTCCTGTTTGGCAAATAAAAATCCAATTATATTTGGAAACAGTACTATACATCTTAAATAATAGCTTTGTAGAAATCATATTCGGATCACATTATTAATATGTAAAAAACTATGAGTATGATTCTATGCTTAATTTATGTGATGATAAGTTAATAAAACTTACATTTGTATCTTTTAAAATTGCTAAAAAGTCTTTACCCACATATTCACACGAAAAATCAAAGAAAAAATATACTCAACATCAACTTATAGTGTTATCATACTTAATAAAACATTGTTAAAGCTTAATTATCTTATTTTCACCTCAATTATAAAATTAATACCCATAAAATACAATTTCTAATAAGTTTAAAAGAGGATCAACACTACATTTCAAAAATTCTTCCAAAGATTGACTTTAATTTGAAACTTAATTTCAGAAAAAATAGAATTAAGTTATAAATTTAAGGTGCAAAACCCAAATCTAATTATTATTCTCTTTTTTCAATGTCTCTTTTAATATTTTGAATTCTCTCAGAGATGAATTTATCTTCACCTAAAACCAATCCAATAGCTTCCACCAAATCTTCATCATTTACTTTTATATGATTATTAAAAGCAGCTATTGTCCTTGAAGTTTTTAAAATAGAAATATCGCTTCTATGACCTTCGCTTGAATACTCTAATGTTATTCTTGCAATAATTTCTAAGAGCTTATCATCGACTTCAACTTTATCTAAAAGTTTAGTTGTTGAAGCTATTCTATTTTGAAGTCTTATCTGCTCATCCTTAAATTTCTGATAAAATTCTTCAGGATTTTTTTCAAACTCTTCTCTTCTTTTCATTATCTTTACTCTATCTTTTACATTTCTTATTCCTTCAACCTGAATTTTTAAACCTATTCTATCAGAAAGTTGTCCTCTTAGTTCCCCTTCTTCAGGGTTCATTGTTCCAATGAGAATAAAATTGGATGGATGTGAAATTGAAATCCCCTCTCTTTCTATAATGTTAACTCCATAAGCAGCAGCATCTAAAAGAATATCTACAAGATTATCATCAAGTAAGTTGATTTCATCAATGTAGAGAATATTACGATTTGCCTTTGCTAAAATTCCAGGCTCTAACGCTCTGATTCCATCGTGTAATGCTTTCTCAATATCTAAAGAACCTATTATCCTATCTTCAGTAGCTCCAAGTGGAAGCTCAACAACCTTCATAGGAACTTCATCTAACTCAACATTATCTAAATCAAGATCATTAAAACCATCATTTAATTTATAAAGTTCATATTCAAAATAGCTATTTTTATCAGCATTAAATGGTGAATTTTTAACAATTTCTATTTTAGGAAGTAAATTTGCCAATGCTCTAACAGCTGTTGTTTTTCCTGTTCCTCTATCTCCCTTAATTAAAACCCCACCGATTGAGGGATTAATTGCATTTAATATTAATGCCTTTTTGATTTTATCTTGACCCACTATTGCTGTAAATGGATAAATAGTATTCATTATTAACCTCATAATTATATTTAATTTTAAAAGTCTCATCGAAAGCTATTTTCATAACATATCTTCTAAAGTTCATTTTTTTTACAGTTTATTTATAATTATAAAATTACAAGTAAATAAATTATTAATGGATATATTTGAAGACAATAATGATAATATTAAGTAGTAATAATCTAATATATATTTATAGATTATTATTTATATATAGTACCTTTATCTATAATAAATAGATATTATTGAATAATATAAATGAAAAACAGGCAAACAATGATGTTTGATTTTGATTATAATAAATAAAAAGAGAGGTGAATACAATAATATCCTTAATACTCTTATTATTAGGATGTTCTATAAATACAATCTGCTGGATGGCATGATACTCTCATTACAACTGGTAACTATGTGGGTAATGCAAGAATATATACTTCAAGTGGAGCTGAAACCTTTAATTGGAATTTTTATGCTAACGATGGAGTAACTGTCAATACAGATGGTTGGAGAAAATTGTTTGTTAATCCAGAAGGATGGGGCAATCCAACTTCAGAACGATATTGGATCCTTACATCATGTATTACTTTAAATCCAGGAAGCTATAGTTGTATAGTTATAAATGGGTGGTAATAAATAGATATAAGTTGTTTTTTCTAACTAATTTTCATGTTTTAGTTTAAAAGAATATTAAAATATTTGGTGTTAGATTTTCCTAATTTCTAACATCTTTAATAATATTATAATACCTTTGGAAACATTGACTAAAACTTTTTGATCAAACTTCACTTATACAATATAAATTTGTAAAAGTCCCTATACTCAAATTAAAACCACAATGGGAGGTGTGAATAATCGGCACATTTATATATTATCAGCACATTAGGTTAATATGGGAGTTTCATAATTTATAAATCTTATCAAAATATGTTATTTATGGGTAGGTTAATAGAAACTCTTGATTGTACGAACATGCATAATTAATAATATTAATAGTAAAAAGTTAATATATTATCATTCATAATTCACTGTTTAATTCAATCTAAATTAAGAAAAAATAAAAATAAAGGTATGCATATGTCATTTAAAAAATTTATTTTAAAAAGTTCGTTTAGAAAAAAATCAAAAGTCATCTATCAATTATCTGGTCTATCTATTCCAATATTAATAATTCTATTTTTTGCAATTAGCAGTCAGATGAACTATAATTTAAAGCAAAA
>JAITGU010000020.1 GCA_031280375.1 Candidatus Methanovirga procula
GGAAATCTTTTTTTGAAGAGATTAGAAAGATAACTATGGATAAAAAGGCGAAAAAATTAATTGTCGTTGAACATGCTACCAATAGTGATTAGTTTTATAAAAGCTTTAACAATAGATTATGATGTTGTTTTTATAGAAAAACCTAATTCAATTCACGAACCCAGTAAACTTGAAATTTCGAAGTATACTACCTACTCAAGCACTACAAAAAATCAATTAACGGATCCTGAATATTTAATATGGTTCATTGAAAAAAATGTTGGTGAGGATACATTTGCTATTATAGATATGGGAGGATATTTTTCTATAAATTTAGACATTTTAAATAATTTAAGTAAAAAAGGACAACTTTTTGGTATTATTGAAGATACTGAAAACGGTTTTCAAAAGTATGAAAATGGTCTATTGGATCTTGAAAATAAAAACCTTGAAATATTTATACCTCTGATGTCAGTTGCTAGGAGTTCTTTGAAAGATGGAGAGGATTTTTTGGTTAGTAATGAAATTGTAATAAAAAGTGAAACTTTTCTTTCTGATCATGGAACAACAATATTAGGCAAAAAAATTTTAGTTATAGGTTTTGGGAAAATTGGAAGAAATATTGCTAACGCACTAAGAAATAGGGGAGGAATAGTGTTTGTGGTCGATAATAATCCCACACGACAAATTCTGGCAATCGCTCAAGGATATCCAGAAATATGCATTGAAAAAGCAATTAATTGCGTTGAATTAGTTTATATAGCGAATGGAGAACGATCACTTGATGTTAAACGACTTATAGAATGTAATGATAAGTTATTATATTTATTCTCTGTGACTTCTGTTGATGATACATATAAAAACTGTGATTTATTAAAACAGAAAGAATTCAATGAAGAAAGCATGTTAACTCATGTAAAAATAAAAAGTGGAATTAATGGAGAGTTAATTTTCGCCAATAATGGTAATGCAATGAATTTTACGATCACAAGGAATACAACAGTATCTTCATTTGTTCAATTAACCCAAGCAGAAATTATGTATATTTTAGGTTTTATATACATAGTCAAACCAGAGTATAATATTAAAAGTTTAAATAATCCTGAAAAGCATATGATCGCACATATTTGGTTAAAACATTGGCAACAGTTAAATTCAAGGGAAAAGTGAATTTGTATTATGGTCATTTTGGAAAAGTTTTTAATTTTTCAATGAATTTATCATCGATATTCTGCTTATTTTTTAATTATTGAAAATTTATTTTCAATTTAGAAGAATTAATTCTTCGTTTTAATAAGTAAAAATCGTCATTCTGAAAAATCTAACTTAATATTATGTATTTTATATAATAAAAGATAATTAATAGATTAATATTAATTTAAAGAAATTTATTTTTTTAAAAATATTGTCAAACTTAATATATTGTTTTTTATCTTTAGTCCTTGACATGATTTTTTTAAGTAATGGGCTTTTAAATAGATATAATATTGTTTTATTTTAAGTTTTATTTAATTAAATAATATATTTATTAATATAATTAATTTTACAATTATTTAATAATACATAAGGCATGTTTAAATGATATTTTCAAAAACGAAGAATAAATTCTAAGTTGAAAATAAATTTTCAACAATAGAAGATTAATATAAAAAATTTATTAATTAAATTATAATTTATTAATTAGATATATAATTTATTAATTAAATTATTAATATCAAGGATTATAATTAGATTATCTAATTATTTTTTCAGTATAATTCTTAAAATATCTTCGTCTTCTAAGATGTGGTTTGGACCTACTTTTTGTCCTGGAAACTTAACAGAACTTCCCCAAACATTGGAGTGTCTAAAGTTTTTAGCAAACTCTCTATGTAGTTTTGAAGCAACATCAATGACAGTAGCATTTTTTCTTACAATTAATGGGTCTTCAAGGTCAACTTTTCTTCCTTGAGGTTTTAAGTAGATTCTCATTAAGTCCACTCTATTAAATATTTCTTCTTTAAGAAAATCAATGTTATGTTTCTTATCAGCAGATATAGGTATGAAATCT
Organism: Candidatus Methanovirga procula; assembly: GCA_031280375.1. GTDB lineage: Archaea > Methanobacteriota > Methanobacteria > Methanobacteriales > Methanobacteriaceae > Methanovirga > Methanovirga procula. The sequence continues at coordinate 2,030 of JAITGU010000020.1, forward strand.
GGAATAGTTTTTTTAATGTCTTTAATATAGTTATCATCTACTAAATCAACCTTGTTTAAAAGAGTGATAGTTGGAATATATATTCTGTTTCCTTCAATAGCATCGATAAATTGATCTATATTAATATCTTCTCTTATTAAAACATCTCCGCTATGAATTCCATACTCATTTAATATGGATCTTATTGTTCTTTCATCTAAATAGGTTAATGGAACTGTTGATGAAGTATTGATTCCTCCGACTCTTTTTCTTCTAATAGTCACATCTGGAGGTGTTTCATTAGGTCTAATTCCAATGTCTCTAATCTCTTTAAGGATAATATCTAAATGATTAGGATTGAAAACATCTAAAACTATTAAGATTAAGTCAGATGTTCTCGCTACTGATAATATTTCTCTACCTCTTCCTTTTCCACCAGATGCTCCTGTGATTATTCCAGGAATGTCAAAAATTTGTATTTGAGCTCCATTGTATTCCATTATTCCAGGAATTATGTCTAATGTAGTGAATTGATATGCTCCTACTTTAGAATCTGCATTGGTTAGTTCGTTTAATAAGGTTGATTTTCCAACAGAAGGAAATCCAACTAAAACAGCTGTTGAATCTCCACTTTTTTTCACATGGAATCCTTTACCTTTTGTACTTGAACTTCCTCTTGCAATTGCATCTTCTTTTAATTTAGATATTTTTGCTTTAAGCTTACCAATATGATGTGAAGTAGCTTTATTATAAGGTGTTTTTTGAATTTCTTCTTCTATTTTCTTTATCTTATCTTCTACACCCATTATTATCACTCATTATAAAATATTAATGTTTATCATGATTTTATATTTATATAATCAAATATCTCCATTTTAACTTATATATAAAAAAACTATTTTAATCCACATGTAAAAAAAAAATGTTTAATTTTTATTTAAACACTATTTTATTCCTTTATTTAAAAAAACTATTTTAATCCACATATATATAAAAATGTTTAATTTTTATTTAAACACTATTTTATTCCTTTATTTTTTTTAATAAATCAATGGATTCTATAATAAAAGTTTCAGTTTCCATAAAATCCAGATTCATAAAGAACTTTACTTGCCTCAAGCTTTTCTTTAGATTTTTTTATATAGTTTTCAGCATTAGGCAAGGATGACACCATCTTTTTTAATATTTGAAATAAAATAAGAATCATTAATTTTTAGTCTTTCTTTAGGCATAAAGTGGACAGAAATCATAATTTCAAAAGAGATTAATATATCATATACTTTATCATAAACAAAATCGAATATATCCTCTTCATAAGAAGATACAATCACGATATCAATATCAGAGTTAGAATCATCCTCTCCTCGTGCGACCGAACCAAACAAAATAATTTTTTCGATTTTGCCCTTTGATTTAACAGAATTTGCAAAGTCTTGAGCAAGTTTCTTTCTATTCATATTCACAACCTTTAACTGATAAACATTCCTGAAAAATAATTTTAAAATAATCTCTAAATCTTATCTAAGTCCCATTGTCAGCAACTTAAAAAATCTTGTTAAGTAAGAAATCTTGTTAAGTATTTTAAAGATTTTTTTTAAAAATTGTTGAGTCTTAATTTAAAGATAGTTTATGTCTTTTTTTAACTTGGTTAAAATTCTTAATTTCTATTCTATAATCATTTAAATTACATTATTTTATTATTTTTTTTATAAATAATGTTGTAAAATTAATTTAATAAAAGAAATTTATTGTATATGATTAATTTATGTTAAAGATTAAAACATCGACATCATTAAATTTAGAAAAAGTTTATTTATAGTTAATGAAGATAAAAAAATAAACTCATAAATTACAATGAGTATTCTTAATATTTATTTTTTTGCTCTTATTAAACCTTTTCTTAGATAAGGAGGATTAAATTGTTCATCATGAATATAAATCATGTAAGCATTTGAAAACTCACATTCAAATCCTAAGTCATTCAATGTCTTATTTATTTTTTCACCATCATTTTGATTGTGATATGTGCAAATAGCTATTTTTAAGTCTTTTTGATTTTGCAATAGTTTTTTTGCACCAGTCAGTAGTTGAGTTTCAGCACCTTCAATATCCACTTTTATGAAGTCTACTTTATCAACTTGGAAGTCGTCTAATTTGATTGAATCATTATCACTAAGATCAGTGACATATTTTTTAACGATGGTAATTTTTTCACTCCATGGCTTGAATGTTTCTTTTAAAGGTTCTATCCATTCATCCTCACACTCAAACAAATAAGATTTTTTTATTTTTTCTATATTATTAAGGGTGAAAATACCTTCAGCAGCTCCAACATCCAATATAACATCACCATCTTCCACATGAAAAGTTGAAGTTTCATATAGGTGTGGAGATTCAGGGTCTTGTTCAGTTAGAAGTTCTATATATATATCTCGAATTTCATGTTGTGTCCTTTTAACAGGAAAATACAGTCTTTTATTATTGTGTAATACATAATTCATTTTAGATTCTCTATCAGTGTAAACTTGGATTTCTTTTGCATTATATTTCCTTGTAAAATCATAAGGAAAGAAAATGTAAATATTTTTCTTGATAAAGTTGAGTATGGATAACATTTCACCATCATTTGCATGATTCAACTTAAGATAATTAATCACCATTATTCTCTTTTCTAACATCGAGGACCTAATTGGAAACATTATTTTGATTAATTTGAGAGATTTTTCCTGAATGAATAAAGGTGTGAGACAATATAATTTAATTAAAATATTTGTAAGTTTATTTTGATCAAACATTTATTTTTCCTCAACAAGCTTAAATTGCTTTAATAATATGTATACTGAATTTTTATTACAAAATGTAATATTTTTTTTTTATATTATAATCAATAGTTTTTTATTTATATTGATTTATGGTAATATATGCATTAAATTATACTTTTATTATCAAAATGTTCTTCATAATTCTCTCTACTCTTATTAAACTCATCAATAATAGCTGTTGCTGATGAAGTTCCAATTCTATCTGTTCCTGATGATAACAATCTAAAAGCTGTTTTATAATTATTCACTCCACCAGAGACTTTAATCTTCATTTTAGGAACGATTCTTTTAATAAGATTTATATCAGTTGTTTTCGCACCAGAAACATTATTAAATCCAGTTGAAGTCTTAATAAAATCTGATCCACAATCTTGAGCAATTAAAGAAACATTTTCTATCTCTTGTTCAGTTAAAAGCCCTGTTTCTACAATAATTTTAAGCACGAGATTCTTAGAAATAGTTGAAACCCTTTGAATTTCTTCTCTAACAGTTTCATAATCATTTACTTTAACAGCTGAAATATTTACAACCATATCAATCTCATCTGCACCATTAGCTATTGAATTTTCTGCTTCAAATTCTTTTACAGACACCTAATTGTAACCTAATGGAAATCCTACAACAGTTCCAACTTTTATATTGGTATTTTTTAATTGTTTTTTTACATAACCAACATAGTATGGACTAACTACAACAGAATAAAATCCATACTTAATTGCATCAGATACCAACTTATCAATATCTTCTTTTTTACTATCATTTTTTAAATTCGTAGACTCTATAACCTTTGCTAATTTTTCTGCTGATTTGAAGTTCGTCATAATAACAATCCATTCGTTTTACTTATTGAGAATATCCATAAAATATATTTAATTTTTCAAGATAATAAAATTACTGTTAATAATATGACAACAAAAAGTAATAACTATTCAATTAAATATTTAATTTTTCTTATTAAATTTTTTATTAAAAATATTTGAATAAAAAATAAATTCGCAAATTCATAACTATTATTTATTGTTATGAAGAAATAATATTTTAATTTTAGTTAATTAACTGATTTTTATATTGTTTTTAAGTATTAAGCATTAATAATATATACAATAAATTATAAACTTCTTGTATGATATGATATTTAGGAAAAAATAGGATTTAAATATCATTAACCAACGATTTTTTTTTAAGTTGAGTTATATGTGTCATGATTTTAAATAAATTGCAAATTTTTTTATATAGTTTGGGTTAATTTTTAAAATGATTAAAAAGTTTTGATGTAATATATAATCCAAATATTTCATAAAATGGTGATCTTATTTTTAAGCCATCAACACTTAAAGAAAGAAGGCAGTATTATCGTGAAGAATGGTCAGTTAAGGATCTTCCGAAGTTTATAACTGAAAATATTCATAAAAGAGAGTTTGGGTTTGATCATAATGGGACTGGTCCTAACGACAGATACAAAGTTTTCTTTAATGAAAGAGTTCTTAAAAAGTTTTTGAGAGCGAAAACACCTTTTGCAGGATATATTTCAGTTGCTTTTTATAATGAACCAAAATATAGGCAGGATTGGAAGAAATCAGAGTTTGTATTTGATATTGATGCAAAAGACATGCCAATAAGATCGTGTAACTGTGATAATGTTTGTGAAATTTGTTTAGGAGAAGCATTAGAACTTGCACAAATATATATTGATACTTTAAAAGGAGATTTGGGACTTAAAAATATTCATCTTGTTTATTCTGGTCGTGGATATCATATAAGAGTTCTTGATCAGTTTATAATGGAGGAAGAAGCAGAACTTAGAGGGGAGGTTTTGAAATATGTTGTGGGGGCTGGTGTTCCCACAAAAGAGAGAAGAGACATACCTTTAGGTTACACAAACCTTTTTAATAACAATCTTGTTAGAAATATTTGCCATATCACTGGTAAAGAAAAAATAGAAGGAATAAATCCCAAATTATTGAAAGATATTATTAAAAACAGGAATCAAATAGAAAAAGACAAGAATGGGAATTATCAATTGGGAATATTTAGATCTAAAATTGGTCCACGACGATATGAAAATCTTTTAGATGTTATGGCAAGAATTAATTTGTCAATGGCTGATGGAAAAGTCACAATTGATTTGAAAAGGATACTAAGGTTACCAAGTTCTCTGCACAGTAAGGTATCTATGAAATGTGTTGAAGTTAAAAATTCAAACACGTTTGATCCTTTTAAACATGCTATTCCTAAGTTTGTCCAAGAAAAAACCTGATTAAACTATAACAACAAATATAATGAGTTACTTTAATTATTTTAAATAATTAAATGAAATTTAAGAATTTTAATCAAATTTAAAAAATTATTAGAATTATATTTTTTAATTACTGAAAATCGAAGATTACTGAAAATCGAAGATTTTCATAATTACAAAAATTGCAAAGCAATTTTTGGTAATTTTCATAATTACAAAAATCGAAGATTTTTGGTAATTAAGCTCAAAATATTTAATTTCACAAAACACTTATTAAACTTAATATTATATAATTTACAGAACACTATTTAAACAGTATAATTAAAATATTTTTAAAAATAATAATATTTAGTAAAAAGATAGAAATTTAGACACTGTAAAAAATTCAGTGGGTGGCATGTTAATGCCGACGAAAATAAATCTAAAAAAGCTTTATATTAGCATTAATATATAAATAGGAGAAAGGATATTAATTAATATCATGTTAA
>JAITGU010000023.1 GCA_031280375.1 Candidatus Methanovirga procula
AAGTGTATTTTACCAATATTAATTTTTTGTAATTGGTATTTTAGTAAAATAAGGATTTTCAACGATTTTTGATTTTTTTTTCAAAAATCGAAAAAACTCCACACTTTTTTACAGTCTCGATAAAGTAAAAAAAAAATAAGGTTTTAAGATCTTTGATTCTGATATCTACAGGTTTTATTTGCTATATTCTATTTTTTAAATATAAATTAGTTTTTTATAACATTACAACATTGGATGAAGCGATTATTGCCTTATTAATGTAGTTTATAGTAAGTTTGATAATATTCTTAAAAAATAAATTTCTTGAAATTAATGTTAATCTATTGAATATTTTTTATTATATAAAATACATAATATTATTATTCAATTTTTAAAATAATTAATTTTTAATTATTAAAACGAAGAATCAATTCTTCTAAATTTAAAAATAAATTTTCAATAATAAAAAATTTTGAATTAAAGAAAATTAAAATTTTCTAAATTATAAAATTAAAAATTTTATAATTAAAAAATAAGAAAATCATGAATAATAATTCTATTGAAAATTAAGGAAAATTAAGAGTAATTGCATTGTTCATGATTATCATTTTATACCATATAACATAGTAAAAGTCTCTAATACTTAAATTAAAATCACAGGGGAGGATGCGAATAATCGATATCTTTATATACTAATTACCAAATTAGGTTAATTATGGGAGTTTCAATATTTTATAAAATCTTTATCAAAAATATGTTATTTTTTGAGAGGTTAATAGAAACTCTCTATAATTCATACCCACATAAATTTTTTAATCTAATTATATTTGGATTTTAGTTTTTTTTGGTGAGTGTGAAAGAATAAACAAAGAGGTGAATTATAATTGGTGTTTTAATTAAAATTCGGTGTAAACTTGTTAAAAATGTGGCTAAGCTCATGTTGATGGTGAGTGGAAAAGATAAGACTTTGAATGTGAAAAAGTTTGAGTATCACTTGTCAGGATTTTTGGTGCTGTTGATTTTTGGCTTAATTTTCTATGGGGTGTATTTTGCATCTAATAGATTATTTAAAGAAGATAAATTAAAAAGCATCTTATTTACTTTATCTGTTTTGTTATTGATGATAATAGTTTTTAATAAAATGATTTTGTTGATGATTGTTTGTAAAACCTGTGGAGGTTAAAATAATGAAAAATGAAATGAAAGGTTTATTTGTAATTGGATTAATACTGACTTCAATAGTTGGTAGTAGCTTTGCATTTAATATGCAAAATATGAGTAATAATCAGTCAAGTTACTTTGATGGAGTTTTAGCAGATTCAAAGAATTTTGAATATATTTGTCCAAGTAAAACTGGAGCTTTAGTAGATGTTTTGGATAGTAATCCCTGCAGTAATCTATTGACAAAATATAATTTTAGTGATGCTAATAATGAAGATTTATTAAACGAACTTAATAATAATCTTAAAAAAAATGCTGCTAATAACTCTAATTTATCTAATATTGAGATTGTAGGATTCAAATTCAAGCCAATTAATAGTGATTACTTTAATGTTACAGTTGACGAGAATAACATTGTTAAAGTGACTCAGTTACAAGATGTGGAGGATAATGAACAAGTAATGTTTTTAGCGGTGAATTTAGTGGTTCGTAACATAACTTCAGGTGATATCAGTGATTATACTTTTATTAGTTTTTTAGCTGATAAGAATCCTCATGTTCCAAATGTCAATAAAAAATTGGTTAATCCATTACTTCGATTGCCTGCAGTTGTATGTGAACCTGCATGTGCAATTATTGGTGTTATTATTACTCAAGAAGGAATAGGTGCATGTATAGCAGCATGTTTGTCATCAGGGTTCGCATGTGTTGTATGTGGTTTAATTTGGACAGCAGCCGTAGCTTTAGGAGTATATGATTGTAAGCAAGTTTGTTATAATCATGTGTGAAATTTGTTTGCAGATTTGAGGTTGCAAATTTTTGTGGAGTTTTCTCATTTTTCATGTCTTTTTATATATAAAACTGAATTTTCATGAAAAACTCTATTATTTTTTTATTTACATTATCGGGAGGTTTTATTCATGGATATTAAAAAAACTTTACAATTTTCTGTTCTTTTAGGGGGTTCTTCTCTTGTATTTGTGTTTATTTATAGAATACTTGGTGTTCATTTGAAGGTATATGATCTCATATCCTTTCAACAGTTAGTTCTTCCTTTATGGTTTTTTGCAATGTTTGATGGAGGTTTTGAAGATATAAGTACTCTTAGGTTTAAAAATAGGATTCTTAATAAAAAAATTGTCAAAATTTTTGTCATAAATTTAGTATTCATATTATTAGCGTTCATATTATGTAATATTTGATTATATGTCAATTTAAAGGAGTTGAACTATGTTTTTGAATAAGAGTAAATTGATAATAATATTTGCACTGTTTTTAATGGTTAGTGCAGTTCATGGTGTAAATTTTGGTGGATTTAATCATATTGGTTTATTCCATTCAATTGGTTTTGATGAATTGGGATTTGATGAAGTTATTATAAACCGACAAATGGGACAATAGCTGATGCCTTAAAAATTAGTGATCATGTTTTATTAATGCCAGGTACATATACTGGAGAATGTAATACAAATATTAATATAAGTGGAAATAAGTATATTCATGCAATTGATCCAGAGATGGTTGTGATTGATGGAGCAGGAAAAACTAAACTATTCAATGTTGAAAAAAATTCTATTCTGAATTTGACTAATCTTGTGTTAACTGGAGGATGTGACAATGGAGGAAATGGAGGTGTAATTTTTAGTAATGGTTCATTAAATATTAAAGGATGCACTATCCATAACAATAATGTCACTATCGGTGGGATATATGTTGATGGTATCAGTAATACTAATACTTTTAGTTTTATTAATAATAAAATAATTAATAATCATGGATTACTTTGTGCTGGAGTATATATTAATGGATCTAATGGGATAATAAAAAACACCATGTTTGAAAATAATAGTAACATTAATCCAAATGCTTCTTCTTCAGCATTAATAATAAGTGGACAATTTAATGTTAATATAAGTAATTCTACTTTTAAAGACAATAATGGGTCTGTAGGTGCTGGATTAAGAATTTTAGGATCACCAGAAGATATTAAAAACTCAAAAACCATTATAAACAACTCAATATTTCATGATAATGAAGGAAGTCAAAGTGGAGCTGGACTAATGTGTATGTGTTCTGATGTCTCTGTTGAAAATAGTAAGTTTTATAATAATAAAATAGATGAAAAATATGATCCTTTTAAATTTCTTTCTAATGGTGCTGGTGTGTATACTGCTAATTGTGAGCTGAATATTAAGAATTCTGAGTTTAGGAATAATAGTGCTTTGTATGGTTCTGGGTTATGTAATGAGAAGGGCACTAATACAACTATTTAGAATTGTAATTTTGTAGATAATGTTGCGAGAGGTTATGGTGCTGGTATGGTAGTGTTGAATGGAAATTTAGATGTTAGAAATACTAACTTCACGAACAATACTGCTAACATGGATACAAGTACTGATGATAATAATGGAGGAGGAATATACTTATTCAATGGAAATATTAATGTTGATAACTCTACTTTTAAAAATAATCATGCTAATCATGGTGCTGGATTGGATACCAGATTTGCTAATGTGAATATTAAAAATTCATTATTTGATGGTAATAATGCTGTTTATGGTGGTGGAGTATACACTCGTGGGGGAAATATTACTTTAAGTAATTCTGCATTGTCTAATAATAATGTTAGTATGAATGGTGGAGGAGTTTATAACTTGAATGGTTCTGCTACTATTGATAACTGTAATATATCATCTAATATTGCTGCTGATAATGGTGGTGGTTTAGATGCAAGATATGGTAGTTATAATATTAAAAATTCTTTGATTAGTCATAATACTGGTAAGAATGGTGCTGGTGCTTATGTTCACTATGGTAATCTAAATATTACTTCATCCAATGTATCTGATAATAGTGGTGAGTATGGTGCTGGTTTATTCTGTGAAGATGGAAACCTTAACTTATTAAGTTCCAATGTATCTTTTAATCGTGCTTCACTTAATGCTGCTGGAGCATACAATATAAATGGTACAGTCACTATTGATAATTCCACCTTTGAAGGTAATGTTGCTGGTAATAATGGTGGTGGATTGGATACAAGGCATGGTAACTCATATATAGTTAATTCTAAGTTTATTAAAAATAATGCATCACAAGGAGGTGGATTCTACACTCGAGACGGTAATGTGACTATAAATAATACAGTACTCTCTGATAATGTTGCCATGTGTAATGGTAGAGCTATATACAATAATAATCCAATGACAATCCAAAAATGTACTTTTGAAAATAATAAGGTAGTATTTAATGATGGTGGAGCAATAAAGAACTATGCTGAGATGAATATTAGTGATTCTGTGTTTAATGGTAATATTGGTATATATTTTGCTGGTGCTATTCGTAATGAAGGTTCAATGAAGATTAACAGGACAATATTCACTGGGAACAAGGCTTTCAATGATAATGATGCTGTTTGGTCTGGTGCTGTGTTTTCTTGTGGTGATTTGCTTGTAGAAAATTCTAGTTTCCAAGATAATCAAGCCAACTATAAATCAGTGAATTCATGTGGTTATGCTGGTGCAATTTATAACTGTAGAGGTAAATTTACTGTGTTAACTTCTAATTTCACGGGTAATAAAGCTGGTTTTGATGGTGGTGCGGTTTATACTGATGGGGGGGATTTTGTTGTGAGAGATTCTAAATTCATGGATAATTTTGCAGGTGAAAGAGCTGGTGCTTTACATAATTGGGTGGGTAATTGTAATGTAATTAATTGTGAATTCATGAATAATAGTGCTCCTAATGGTGGTGCATTTTACAGTGATGGAGGTTCACATAATAATATCACATCATCCACATTTAAAGATAATGAAGCAGATCGTGGAGGAGCAATATATAGCAGTGATAATAGTTATTTAGATATAGGAGATTCTACTTTAACAAACAATAAAGTAGATCATATATTTGATTCCATACTCGGTGTTATAAATAAAAATGGTAAATATAACAATATTATAATACATAATTGTGCATTTTAATTAAAAAAAATGCACACTATAAAATGAAGAAGCTGTTAGGGTTTGATTTTTCAAATCCCAGTTTTCTTTGTAATGAATGAGTTAAAAACATTAAGGATTATTATTCCATTTGGAAGTGAACAAGTCATTCTAAAAATGTTTTTAATAATTAATGAGGATTGTTTTTTATGGATAGTAAGTATGTTTGGTTTGTGTTTATATTTTCTTTGATTAATTTAGGATTGTTTGTTGGAACTTTTATCTCTTGGGAAAATATGGTTCATGTTGATAATGGTAGTGTGGGTTCGAGTTTTGGTGTTAAGTTGGATTCTAAGTGGCATGTTGTGAGTAATTCCAGTAATGGTGATGCGAGTACTGTTAAGTATAATGATAATGAAAATAATGTTTTGTTGATAGAATATTTTAAGAAAAATAAAGATGATTGATTTTAAACTTTTTAATTTTATTTTTTTTCAATGAGGAATAATTAATATTATAATGCAGTGTTCCAATCATTAAGATTTCCAATCATTGTATCCTTTTTTGAGTAATACTAAGAATAGTGGGGCACCTATTACTGCTGTTAAGATTCCTATTGGAATTTCGATTAAAAATAATCCTCTTGCAATATCATCCATTAATAAAAGAAATGATGCTCCAAAACTTATACTTGCAGGCAATAATATTTTATTATCTGGTCCTGTTAATATTCTTGTCATATGAGGCACTATTAACCCAACCCATCCTATAACTCCAGATAGACACACTGCGGATGCTGTTATAAAAGTTGATATTATAATAAACATTAATCTTAGCCTTTCTGTGTTTAATCCAAGGGCTTGAGATTCTTCATCACCCATTGCTAAGATATTTAATCTCCACCGAAGTAGAATTAGAATGATTAATCCAGTAATTATTATTATCAACACTGGAATTAATGTTTTTGGGTTGATTGATGCAAGAGAACCCATTAGCCAAAAAGTTATTTCTGGTAATTTATTGTTTGGGTCTGCTAAGAATTTGGCTGATGATATTAATGAACCAAAAAATGATGATATTGCCATTCCAGATAAGACTAAGACAAGTATACCTGAGGTTTTGTAAACCCTTGAGATGAAGTAGGTGATTGAAACTGAAATCATACCAAATATAAATGCTGAAAGTTGGATGAGGTATGAACTTCCATTTAGTAGTATTGCTATTGCCGCACCAAATCCTGATCCTGATGAAACTCCTAAAATATCTGGTGAAATAAGAGGATTTTTGAATATTGCTTGGAATGTCGCTCCAACAACTGAAAGTGCTGCTCCTACAACTAATGCTCCTATTATTCGGGGTAATCTTATGTTAAATACTACTGAAGTGATGGTGTCTGATACTGCATAACTTGGATCAAATTTTGAAACTAAGGTGTATATGACTTCTATTGGTGTTACTGGGTATCGTCCTATTAAAAATGACATGAAAAATAGTGTTATTGGTATAAATATAAATATTAAGTGTAGAATTGTATATTTACCCTGTTTAAAATTCATTTAATCACATATTTTTATTTTTAGTATTTCAGTTATTTTTTTTTATTATTGGAGGATGTCTAACAACTCAAATTTTTAAAGAATTGGTTGTATGATCTTCAATTTTAAAGACTATTGCCATGACAAATTTATTCTTTCTATTTTAGTATTGATTTTATTATTGATAATTTTTCATTAGAATCGTATTTAGTGAAATTTCAACTGATTAATCCTTTGATTTCCTGAAAACTCATTTTTAAAATTTTACTAAATTATTTTGTCTTGACACTATGCTATCTTATTCCATGTAAAAATAATTAGGTCAGCTCATTATACTAACTAATAAGATTTTAATTTTAAATATTATAATTTTTAAATTAATCCAATGAGTAATTCGTAACTATTAATCTAACTTATACTTATTTAATTACATTTATATTGAACATAAATACATTTGAGGTTTATTTTTTTATAAAATTATTTAAATAGAAAAATCATTATAGTATCTTGTATTTATTTTTAGATTAATAATTTTATATTTTAAAAATTAATTTTAAATTTTTATAAAATTTTAAATTTTTATAAAAATATTTTAAATATAATCTTAAATTTTTATATTTTAAATTATATATTGTTCAATTTCTCTATTTTTAAAAACAATATAATAATATATTTACAATTAAAATCAAAATAATAATATACTTACTTTATTATAGTTACATACATTAATTAAGAAATTATGATAGATAATGTAATTCATTTATAATCTTAAGTTTATTATCTTAAATATTTATAAGTAGTTAATATTACCTTTAATTGTACATGATATAATTACAAAAACAGTATCTTATCATTTAATATTATAAAAACAGTATAAAGTAAATGCGTTGATGATTATGGATGAAAATGGTAAAATTTGGATGGATGGAAAATTTGTTAATTGGAATGATGCTAATATACACATTCTTTCTCATGTTATACATTATGGTTCAAGTGTTTTTGAAGGGATAAGGGCTTATGATATTGATGGAAATGTTGGAATTTTTAGATTAAAGGAACATGTTCAAAGGCTCTTTGAATCTATGAAAATATATCGCATGAATATATCTTATACTCCAGAAGAAATATCTGATGTTATTAAAGAGACAATAGCTATTAACAATCTTAAGAAATGTTATATCCGGCCTGTTGTTTATCGTGGTTATGGAACTTTTGGTGTTGATCCTCAAAAATTACCAGTTAACATAGCTATTGCTGTTTGGAGTTGGGGGCAGTATCTTGGTGATAATGCAGTTGAAAAAGGTGTTGATGTAGGGGTTTCGTCTTGGAGACGTTTAGCTCCAAATACTCTTCCAAGTTTGGCTAAATCAGGAGCAAATTATATGAATGCTCAACTTGCTAAATTAGAGGCAAGTGAAAACAATTTGGATGAATGTATTATGTTAGATATTGAAGGTTTTATTGGTGAAGGTAGTGGGGAGAATATTTTTTTAATTAAAGATAATATCATATATACTCCAGCTATTTCATCCTCTATTCTAAAAGGAATAACAAGAGATTCTGTTATAACCATAGCTAAAGATTTAGGTTATGAAGTTGTACAAGAGAAGATACCAAGAGAACTATTATATGTGGCTGATGAATTATTTTATTCTGGAACTGCTGCTGAGATAACTCCAATAAGAACGGTTGATGGAATAGATGTTGGTAATGGAAAGGTAGGTTCTATTACTAAATCCATCCAAAGTGAATTCTTCAACATAATCAGAGGAAAGTCAGAGGATAAATATCAGTGGTTAGATATATTAGATTAAATAGCTATGATTAGTATGGATTACTTTGATAGATTAGAAAAAGAAACTCAGGAATTATATGCAATAGCTAATCATGCAAGATCAAAAGGTTTTGATGTTGAAGTAGAAACTGAAATACCTTTAGCAAAGGATTTAGCTGAAAGAGTTGAAGGGCTTGTTGGTCCAAAAGGAATAGCTAAAAGAATTAAAGAATTGGAGAAAGAAAAAAATTCAAGAGAAGAAGTTGCTTTTGTAATAGCTTCTGAAATAGCTTTAAAAGAGCCTGATAAAGAACAAACTAAAGAACAGTTAGCTGATCAGGGACTTAGAACAGCTTTAGCTATTTTAACAGAGGGTGTTGTTGCAGCTCCTCTTGAAGGAATATCTCAAGTGAAAATAAAGCAAAACTTTGATGGAAGTCAATATTTAGCTGTTTATTTTGCAGGTCCTATTAGAAGTGCAGGAGGTACGGCTGCAGCTTTGGCTGTTTTACTTGGTCATCAAATTATGAAGACAACAGGTCTTAGTAAATATCAGCCGATTGATTTAGAAGTTGAGAGATATGTTGAAGAAGCTGAACTTTATGAATCTGAAGTCACAAATCTCCAATATTCTCCTAAACCAGAAGAATTAAGGTTAACTACTAAAAATATTCCAGTTGAAGTGACAGGAGAGCAAACTGATAAAATTGAGGTTTCACATAGAGATTTAGAACGGGTTGAAACAAACAATATTCGTGGTGGAGCATTACTTGCGATTATAGAAGGAGTAATTCAGAAATCTGCTAAAGTTATTAAATATGCTAAAGAACTTGGATTGGATGGATGGGAATGGTTAGAGGTGTTTAATAAAAAGTCTGCTGAGAAAAAAGATGATAGTGAAGATGAAAAACCTAAAGCCAAATATATCGAAGATATAATCGGTGGTCGGCCAGTTTTAGGTTATCCTAATGAGAAAGGTGGTTTTAGACTTCGTTATGGTAGGTCAAGAAACACGGGTTTAGCAGCTATGGGTGTAAATCCTGTAACAATGGAATTATTAGAGTTTTTAGCTGTTGGAACTCAAATGAAAATTGAAAGACCTGGAAAAGGAAATTGTGTTGTTCCAGTAGATTCAATTGAAGGACCTATTGTAAAATTAAGAAATGGTGATGTGTTAAAGTTAAAAACGATTAAGGAAGCTGTTAAATATAGAAAAGATGTTAAAGAAATCCTGTTCTTGGGTGATATCTTAATTGCCTATGGTGAATTCTTAAGAAACAATCAGAATTTATTGCCTTCAGCTTGGTGTGAAGAATGGTGGGTGGAAATCTTAATTCATTGTGAAGAATATAAAAATAATGGTTTGACTGTTGATTTAATCAATGGTGAAAATAATAAAACTATTTTAACTGTTAATTTAAACAACAATAAAACCTTAGACTTGGAAGATTATAAAGACTTAGAAATATTTAATAATAGCTATATTTCTGCTAAAACCTCATTTGAAATATCTAAAAAGTATGATGTTCCATTGAATCCAGAGTACACATACTCCTACAATGATATCACCATCACTGATCTGAATTCTTTAATAACCTGGATACATAAATATGATTACATTGAAGGAACAGATCTTAGTTTAGATTTATCTCCTGAAAAAAGAATATTAGAAATTATTGGTGTAAGTCATAAACTAAGGGATGGGAAAGTTATTATAAATAATGATGATGCATACACCCTTTTCCACACTTTAAAGGAAAATGTAGATGAAAATTCTGATAAAACCACACTTGAGAAAATAAATGAAATATCAGAAGTTAAAATAATGAATAAATCACCCACATATGTTGGTTGTCGTGTTGGAAGGCCTGAAAAATCAAAAGAAAGGCTTATGAAACCAGCTCCACATTCACTATTTCCTGTTGGAATCTACGGAGGAACAAGAAGACTATTAGCTGAAGCATCTAAAAATAAACATTATAGTGTAGAAGCATCTGAGAGAATTTGTGATAACTGTAACTCTAAATCATATAATTCAATTTGTTCAAAATGTGGTTCTTCAACGACAATCAGCAAACCTTCAAAAAGAAGAATATCTCTTGGAAACTTACTTAGAAAGGCAAGTGAAAATATTCGTGTTCGCCAAGTCAGTGAAGTTAAAGGTGTCAAAGGAATGATTTCAGAATCAAAACTACCTGAACCAATTGAAAAAGGAATACTCCGTGCAAAAAATGAAGTATTCATCTTTAAGGATGCTACCATTAGACACGACTCAACAGATCTTCCATTAACACACTTCATACCAAAAGAAATTGGGGTGGCAGTTGAAAAATTAAGAGAATTGGATTATGATAAAGATATTCATGGAAGTCCAATTGAAAATGAAAATCAAATCATTGAATTAAAAGTTCAAGATATTGTAGTGTCTAAAAATTGTGGAAAATACTTAGTTAAAGTTGCTAACTTTATTGACGATCTTTTAGAGAGATTCTATAAAATAGATAGATTTTACAATCTTACAAATAAAGAAGATTTAATCGGTCATTTAGTTGTAGGTCTTGCACCACACACATCAGCAGGAGTTTTAAGCAGAGTTGTAGGGTTTACATCTGCACACTGCTGTTATGCTCATCCTTACTTTCATTCAGCAAAAAGAAGAAACTGTGATAGTGATGAAGACTCTGTGATGCTACTTTTAGATGCTTTAATAAACTTCTCCAAAACATACTTACCAAGTACAAGAGGAGGAAGTATGGATGCTCCGCTTGTTCTCTCATCAAGAATAGATCCTGAAGAAATAGATGATGAATCTCATAAAATAGATATTATTGAAAAATTCCCATTAGAATTCTTTAATAAAACATACGAAGACCTTAAACCAACAGAAGTATTGGATTTAATTGATAATGTTGGAAAACATTTAGGAACACCTCACCAATACGAGAATTTAATGTTTTCACATCATACCTCACAAATCGATGCTGGACCTAATATCTGCATGTATAAAACCTTAAATTCAATGAAAGAGAAAGTTGATTCTCAAATTGCCTTAGCTGAGACAATACGTGCTGTTGATCAACAAGGGGTAGTTGAAGGTGTTTTATCATCTCATTTCCTACCAGATATTATGGGTAACTCCAGAACATTTTCTAAACAAAAAGTAAGATGTACAAAATGCAATGCTAAATATAGACGAATACCTCTTACAGGTAAATGTAAATGTGGAAACAATCTTATGTTAACTGTTTCAAAGGGTTCAGTAACCAAATACTTGGAAATTTCAAAAGATTTAGTGAGTAGATATCCAATTAATCCATACATTGTTCAAAGGCTTGAAATCCAAGAATTAAGTGTGAATTCCTTATTTGAAAGTGATAAATCTAAACAAAGTTCATTGGATGCATTTTTTTAATAGTGGGCTTGTATAAAGTATGTAGTTATATTAAATTTTGTAATTATATTTTTATTTAATTGATTAGCTTATTGTAGTTAATATTTTTAAAAAATAAAAATAAGAACTTATGATTAATTGATTATGATTGATTGAAAAATTGAATTTTCAAAATAAATTCATGGAGGCTGTCAAAAAGTGTGGAGGTTTTCATGAAAATCCATTTTTATATAAACGAAAATCAAAGATTTTCTAAATTCAAAATAAAAAATTTTGAATTAAAGAAATCATGAAAATTGAAAAACCTCCACAAAAGTTTACAACCTCAATTCATGGTAAAGTATTTAAATGAAGAAATATAAAATATAAGAATGTTGTAAAAAATGATTATATATGCCTCGGTAGCTCAGTCTGGTGGAGTGCGAGACTTGTAATCCCGTGGTCGCGGGTTCAATTCCCGTCCGGGGCTTCATAAAGATTTATAATATCACATTTAGATCGTGTTGTAGATTAATATTATATAATATCTATTTTAAAATGTAAATGGTTGTTGTATTATTTACTATTTATAACTGGTTATTATATGATGTATTATTAAGAGTATGTTGTTCAGAATAGGATATATGAAGGACATAATTTATTTTTTTGAGATATTTAACTCTTTTTGAGATGTATTATTAATAAAGTAGATGTTTTATTAATGGTATTTCGTAATAACATATATTTTTATAGATAATATTTTTATTAATAGTTTGCAAGGTTATTATTGGAATTTATTGATTATTAAGGTCTTGAACCGTAGCGATATTGTATGTGCCTCGGTAGCTCAGTCTGGTGGAGTGCGAGACTCGTAATCCCGTGGTCGCGGGTTCAATTCCCGTCCGGGGCTTTGTAAATTGTAGTACATTAAATTCAGTAATTAAATTGTTTAAAAGCAATAATTAAATAGCAATAATTAAATAATATTCATATAATCGATTTATAATAATCGTTTATATATAATAATTAAATTTATATACTATGGTATAATATAAATGTTTTAATAAAATATTAGTTACGATAATTAATATTGTAAACAGTGTATTTATTACTAATTAATTTAATATTATATTCTATACTAATAATAATTAAAGTAAGTTTTTTATCATATCAAATGAAAAATGTTTCGTTGGGACCATAGGGTAGCTTGGTCGATCCTTTGGGCTTTGGGAGCCTGAGACTCCAGTTCAAATCTGGGTGGTCCCATTCCCCGCCTTAGCTCAATTTGGCAGAGCGTTGGACTGTAGATCCAAATGTTGCTGGTTCAAGTCCGGCAGGCGGGATTTTATACTTATTTATTCAAGTATTCTAATAATTAATTAAAAAAAGAGTTTAAGAGGCAATTAATATTTTGAATAAATGTTAAATATATGAGAATTTCTATAAACTCAATATCTTAAAATTTTAGATTTTTAAAATTCCTAATTTGGGCTTTAAATCCAAAACAAAGAACTTTTAGCAAATATTAATTTTATCGATATTAGCAAAGTTAGGTTAATAGAAGTTCTCATATATTAAAAATTTTGAATATTTTCATAGTTTTGAGTTAAGATATTATTTGTTATTAAAGTTAAGATATTATTGATGTAAATATGCTCTTGTATATGAAAGTATTAGTATATTAAAATATTTGTAGTATTATATCAAAGTTTGTAGTAATCTCAAAAAATTTTATATATTATAGTCATATGGTTATGTTTGTAAATTATTAATTTAATTATATCTTATAAAATATCTTTAAATTAAATTTAAATAATATATATTAATTATTAAAAGTTTTATAATTATTATAAAATTTTCAAAAATGACTATAATCAATATTACGAAATAGAAAACTTTATAAATAATCTTTGTACATATTATATATTGAAGAAGTTCTTAATTTTTTTGTTCTGATTTATAGGATTATTATACTTTAAAATTGATTGTTATTATTTTAAAATATGTTAATTGTAATTTTGAGTTGTTAACTAATTTCTTTGCAAATTTAAAAAATGGAATTAAAAATGTATTCAATGCCCTGGTGGTGTAGGGGCTATCATGTGGGCCTGTCGAGCCCGCGACTCGGGTTCAAATCCCGGCCAGGGCGTTTATGATAATTTAATTATTATTTTATTCTTTATTTTGAATGAATTTAGATTCTTTTCACTGGAGATTTTGAATCTTCATAAGTTTTGTAAGTTTCACGAATAAACTTGTAACTTTTATTTAAATTAGTTAAGTATAAATACTATGACTACCAAAAATTAATTACTGCTACTGTTTCATTATATTTTGTAGAGAATATTTGTAAGACATTTGTTTTCTATGGTAGTTATTAACTAATCAATGATTATCATTAAATAATATGCTGAAATTATAGTAAGATATTCATTTAGGGCCCGTAGCTCAGTCTGGCAGAGCGCTTGGCTTTTAACCAAGTGGCCGCGGGTTCAATTCCCGTCGGGCCCGTTCTAATTTTTAATTTAGATTTCTTGGTGGAGGATATATTTTGAAGAAAGATATCTTGATGCATGAACTTGTTCCAGAACATAAAATATTATCTGAATCTGATAAAAAGAAGGTTTTTAAAGATTTAGAGTGTAATCAGAACCAATTACCTAAGATTAAAATAACTGATCCTGTTGTCGAAGCTATTGATGCTAGAAAAGGCGATGTTTTAGAAATTTCACGAAAGAGTGAGACTGCTGGCACTTTTATTACTTATAGGCTTGTAGAACCATAGTTTTATGAATTAAATGTAGATTATTAATATTTTGAATCATCATTTATTATATATCACTAAAATTAACATATTTCAATAGAAATTACTTATAATTATTAAATAAATACCTAACTTTAAAGAAATGCATAAATTTTTTAACAAAACTGATTTTATGTGTTTTGATTATTTGTATATTAAACTCTTGACTTAATAGCTTTTGATAATTATTTATTTTCTATTAAATATAAGTTTTTCGTTATTAATTCTTATTATACAGCAACATTATAATATTGGAGGATCCCCATGAAAAATACATGGAGTTTAGTAGATACATTTTTTGATAAATATAACTTGGTAGATCATCATATAAAATCTTATAATGATTTTATAAACAACAGAATACAAAGTATTATAAATATTACAGAACCTATTTCTTTAGAAAAAGGTGATTATACTGTTCGAACTGGAGAAGTTAAGATTGAAAGACCTTTTAATAAAGAGGCTGATGGTTCAGATACTTCAATTTGCCCTAAAGAAGCAAGATTAAGAAATTTAACTTATTCTGTTCATTTAAAGTTAGAAATGGCTTTGGACAGTAAGGAAGAAGAGAATGATTTTGAATTAATTTCTATCGGTGAATTACCATTAATGTTGAAATCTGATTATTGTCATTTAAAAGGTTTGAATGAGGAACAATTATTAAAGGCTGGTGAAGATCCATTGGATCCAGGAGGCTATTTCATTGTTAATGGTTCAGAGCGTGCAGTTGTGACTATGGAAGAAATCGCCCCAAATAAGGTTATTTTAGAGAGGACGGGGGATGTCAGTGAAAAAATGGCTAAGGCTGTAGTTACTTCTATTAAAAGTGGGTTTAGAGCAAAAATAGCTTTGGAGTATAAAAAACCTCGTAAAAGCGGTGTTTTTTTAAGAATTTCTTTTCCTTATGTTCCTGGTGAAATTCCGTTAGTAGTTCTGCTTAGAGCTTTAGGACTTTGCACTGATCAACAAATCATAACAACGATTTCTGATGAATTTGATTATCAAATGGTGGTTGCAGATGATATTCAAGTTTCTGATATTGGATTAAAATTAAGTTCTAAAGCTATGGAAGATCTGACAGAAGATGAAAGGAATGATTATCTTCAAAAAGCTGCTATTAAGTTCATTGGTAATCGTGTTGCTAAAGGTATGGCTGAAGAATATCGTATTAAGCGTGCTGAGGATATTATTGATAGATATTTACTTCCGCACATTGGTATTGAAAGTGATAAAAGGGAGAAAAAAGCTATTTATTTGGCTGAGATGGCTGAAATGCTTTTACAGGTTATATTTGAAGAAAGAGAACCGCATGATAAGGATCACTATACTAATAAGAGGTTGCGTGTTTCTGGTGACTTAATGGAAGATCTTTTTAGAGTCGCATTCACCAATTTAACAAGGGATATATCCTATCAACTTGATAGAAGTGTTTATCGTGGAAAAGAACTTTCTATAAAACAAGCTACAAGATCCGATGTTTTAACTGATACTATTAAACATGCAATAGCAACTGGTAATTGGGTAGGTGGACGAGCAGGTGTAAGCCAACTTCTTGATAGAACAAGTTATATGGGTACATTATCACATCTTAGAAGAGTAGTTTCTCCTTTGAGTAGAACTCAACCTCATTTTGAAGCAAGGGATTTGCACCCAACTCAATTTGGTAAAGTTTGTCCTAATGAAACTCCAGAAGGACCTAACTGTGGGTTGGTAAAGAATTTAGCTCTTATGTGTAAAATATCTGAAGGTTCAGATAACAATGAAATAATAAATATTATTAAGGAGATGAATATTGAACAGGGTTCTGAGATAGATTTAATTTAGAAACCTTGTAGCTGTTGTTTAAAGTTCAAAAATAATGATTTTGAAGATATTAAAAATATTTGAAGATATATGGCTATTGAAGATATTAAATAAATATTGTGGAAAGTATTAATTTTTGAATTGTGTTAAGCTTGTTTTCATAATTATTAAAATTATGCTATTGATTTTTTTATTAAACAAATTAAATTAATTTTCTATTTGGAGGAAAATTTGTGAATAGTACTAAAATTTATATGAATGGAGAACTTATAGGTGTATGTGAAAATCCAGAAGAGTTTGTCACAGAGATGAGAGAAAAACGACGCTCAGGCCAAATTTCTGAAGAAATGAACATTACTTACTATGATAAAACATCAGAAATATATATCTTCAACGATCCTGGAAGAGCAAGACGACCTTTAATAATTGTTAAAAACGGTATTCCTTTACTTGAAGATGAGCATATCCAAGAAATAACAGAAGGGAAACTTAAATGGGATGATTTGATAGTAAATGGTATTATTGAATATTTGGATGCTGAAGAAGAAGAAAACTCTTATATAGCAATGGGAATTAATGATCTTAATGAGGATCATACTCATTTAGAAATTGATCCTTCGACAATGTTAGGGATTTGTGCTGGAATCATTCCATTTTCTAATCATAATTCTTCACCAAGAAATACTATGGAAGCAGGAATGACAAAACAGGCATTAGGATTGTATGTTTCTAATTATATGCATCGTACTGATACGCGAGCTCATTTACTACATCAACCACAAACTCCTATGGTTAAAACAAGAATTATCGATGCTACTGATTATGATAAACGCCCATCTGGTCAAAATTTTGTAGTTGCTGTTATGTCCTTTGAAGGTTACAATATGGAAGATGCTTTAATTCTAAACAAATCATCTTTAGAAAGAGGTCTTGCAAGATCTTCTTTTTTTAGATCTTATGAAACATTTGAGAGAAAATATCCTGGAGGTCAAGAAGATAAATTTGAAGTACCAGGTAAAGGTGTGAGAGGATACAGATCTGAAAACGCATATAGACATTTAGATGAAGATGGTATAATTAATTCAGAATCTTATGTTGAATCTGGGGATGTTTTAATAGGGAAAACTTCTCCTCCCAGATTTTTAGAAGAAATCGATGAGTTTGGATCTGCTAATGAGAAAAGAAGAGAAACTTCTGTTACAGTTAGAAATGGGGAAAAAGGTATTGTTGATGCTGTACTTTTAACAGAAACAGTTGAAGGGAGTAAATTAACTAAAATAAGAGTTAGAGACACACGTCAGCCAGAATTTGGGGATAAATTCGCATCAAGACATGGACAAAAAGGTGTTGTAGGTCTTATATTATCTCAAGAGGATGTTCCATTTACAGAAAATGGCGTTGTTCCAGATTTAATAGTTAATCCTCATGCTATTCCTTCAAGAATGTCTGTTGGTCAGGTATTGGAAATGGTTGCTGGTAAATCTGGCTGTATAAAGGGAGAAAGGGTTGATGGCACTCCCTTTAATCTGGATATAGAATCAGAAATTAGAAACTTCCTTACTGATAATGGGTTTGAACCTAATGGTTGTGAATCACTTTACAATGGAATGACTGGAGAGAGAATAGAAGCTGAAATATTTATTGGTGTAGCTTATTATCAAAAATTGCATCATATGACAACTGATAAGATGTATGCTCGTTCACGTGGACCTGTTCAAGTTCTTACAAAACAGCCAACTGAAGGAAGAGCTCGTGAAGGTGGTTTAAGGTTTGGAGAAATGGAAAGAGATTGTTTGATTGCTCATGGTGCTGCTTTAGCTTTAAAAGAAAGACTTTTAGATGAATCAGATAAATATGAAGCTATTGTATGTGGAAAATGTGGTATGCTTTCAGTGCATGATAAAATTAGAAATAAGATTTATTGTCCAATATGTGGTGAAGTGGATTCATTCCCAGTTGAAATTTCTTATGCTTTTAAATTACTATTGGATGAATTGAAGAGTTTATGTGTATTTCCAAAGCTTATTCTTGAAGATAAAGCTTAAATGTGGTTATCTTAAGATCATATAACATTTATATAAAGATTCCTTGATTATGGAATTTTTAATATGAAAACAAGGATTAAAAATATGAAAAAGTTAAATATGAATATTATTAAGGAGAGAATAAATTGAGATCAGTACTAAAACAAATTTCTCAAATAGCCTTTGGCTTAATGTCTCCAGAGAATATAAGAGAAATGTCTGTAAGAAGAATCGAAACTCCAGATACTTATGATGAAGATGGTTATCCTATAGAAAGAGGGTTAATGGATCCACATTTAGGTGTAATTGATCCAAGTTTAAAGTGTAAAACTTGTGGTTCTAAGGGTGGAGATTGTCAAGGACATTTTGGAAGTATAGAACTATCAAGGCCTGTTCTTCATGTAGGTTTTGGTGATACAATATATAAAATATTACAATCTACATGTAACAAATGTGGTCGTATTCTTTTTACTGAAGGTGAAATAGAAGCTTATACTGCTAGAATTAATGAAATTAGGGAAAGTGGTGAAAGTCTAACTAAATTTATAAAAGAAATATATAAAGAAGCAAAAGTTGTGGATAGATGTCCATATTGTGATGAAGAACAAGAGGAAATTAAAATAGATAAACCTGTTTCTATTATGGAAGGAGGTTACAAATTAACTCCAAGTGAAATAAGAGAAAAACTTGAAAGCATTACTGATGAGGATTCTTTACTTTTAGGTGTTAATCCTGAAGTTGCTCGTCCTGAATGGATGGTTTTAACTGTTCTTCCTGTTCCTCCAGTCACTGTGAGACCTTCTATCACTTTAGAGACTGGGGAGAGGTCAGAAGATGATTTAACACATAAACTTGTAGATATTTTAAGAATTAATCAAAGGCTGATCGAGAATATGGAAGCTGGTGCTCCACAACTTATTGTAGAAGATCTTTGGGAACTTTTACAATATCATGTAACAACATATTTTGATAATGAAGCATCAGGTATTCCTCCTGCAAGGCATAGATCCAAAAGACCTTTAAAAACATTAACCCAGAGACTTAAAGGTAAAGAAGGTCGTTTCAGAAGTAATTTATCTGGTAAAAGAGTTAATTTTTCAGCACGTACAGTAATATCTCCTGATCCAAACATAAGTATAAATGAAGTAGGTGTCCCTGAAACAATCGCTAAAGAAGTCACAGTACCTGTTCATGTAAATGAATGGAACATTGAAGAAATGAAGGAATATATTAAAAATGGGTCAGACATTCATCCAGGAGCTAACTATGTTATCCGGCTTGATGAAAGGAAAATAAGGATTTATGATGAAACAAAAGAAGCTATATTAGAAAAATTGGAACCTGGATACATAGTTGAAAGACATCTTAAAGATGGGGACATTGTATTATTTAATCGTCAACCATCACTTCATAGAATGTCAATGATGGCACATGAAGTTAAAATTTTACCATACAAAACTTTCAGACTGAATTTATGTGTTTGTCCTCCATACAATGCAGATTTTGATGGGGATGAAATGAATATGCATGTTTTTCAAACTGATGAGTCTCGTGCAGAAGCAAAATCATTAATGAGAGTTCAAGAACATATTCTTTCTCCTCGTTTTGGTGGACCAATTATTGGTGCGATTCACGATCATATATCTGGAGCATACCTTTTAACAAGAAAATCTTCAATATTCACTGAAGAACAAGCGTTTCAAATTATAAAAAAAGCTAAAATGGCAATACCTAAGAGAAAAGATAGTGACTGGACTGGAAAAGAATTATTTAGTTTGCTTTTGCCTGATAAGCTTAATATGCAATATAAAGCTGAAATTTGTAAGAAATGTGATAAATGTTTAGGTAAAGATTGTAGCTATGATGCATATGTTGTTATTGAAGATGGAGAACTAATTGCTGGTGTAATAGATGAAAAAGCTTATGGTTCCTTTTCAGGAAAAATTTTGGATAAAATTATGAAAGAATATGGTTCTGATAGAGCAAGGCAGTTCCTTGATGAATCAACCAGTTTAGCTATTTCGGGCATTATGAAGGTAGGAATAACTACAAGTACTCATGATGAAAATATTCCAGAAGAAGCAAAAGAAAGAATTCAAGATCATTTAAACAGTGCTGAAAGGAAGGTGGATCAGCTTGTAGAAGCTTATGAAAATGATGAGTTAGAGGCTTTACCTGGTAGAAGTTTAGAAGAGACTTTAGAAATGAAAATCATGCAAGTTCTTGGTGAGGCAAGAGATAAGTCTGGTGAAATAGCAGAAAGTTACTTTGGAATGGATAATCATTCTGTCATAATGGCAACTACTGGTGCAAGAGCATCTATGCTTAACCTTACTCAGATTAGTGCTTGTGTAGGGCAACAATCTGTTCGTGGAGGTCGAATTGACAGAGGATATATAGAAAGGACGTTACCTCACTTTAAAAAAAATGAATTGGGTGCTAAAGCACGTGGCTTTGTGCATTCAAGTTATAAAGAAGGTTTAAATCCTATTGAGTTCTACTTCCATGCAATGGGTGGAAGAGAAGGATTAGTTGATACAGCTATTCGTACAGCTCAAAGTGGTTATATGCAAAGACGTCTTGTTAATGCTCTTCAAGATATTAGTGTAAAGGATAATGGAATGGTTACAGATAACAGAGGATTGATAATTCAAACAATGTTCGGTGAAGATGGTGTTGATCCAGCTAAAAGTGACTATGGTAAGGCAGCTGACTTAGATAAAATAATAGATGAAATGAGAGTTAAATAATAGCTATTAAGAGGCGATATTGTGGGAAATATTGATCAAGAAGTAGTAAATAAGGTTATTAAAATAGTTAAGAAGAAAAAAATAGATTTTCCAGAAAGTTATGTCAATGATATAGCAGAAGCGTGTATTAGAAGAGAACTAACAGATAAAGAATTAGAGACTCTCATTGTTAGGGTTAAAAAAGCATATGAACGTTCAAAGGTTGAATCTGGAGAAGCTATAGGAACAGTCGCTGCTCAATCTGTAGGAGAGCCAGGAACACAGATGACAATGAACACTTTTCACTATGCTGGAGTAGTTGAACTGAATGTTACATTAGGATTACCACGATTAATTGAAATAGTGGATGCAAGAAAAACAATATCAACACCAACTATGGCAATATACTTTGATGAGGATCATAAGTTTGATGAGGAATTTGCTAAAAAAACAGCGAGTAAAATTGCTAAAATCACAATTAATAATGTTTTAGATGATGATTTACATATTGATTATGGTCAGATGAATGTTGAAGTAATCATTAGTCAAGAGAAAATTAAAGAAAAACATCTGGATTTTGATGAGATTGTATCAAAGTTAGAAGCAAAACTTAAAAAACACACATTCGAGATTGAGGATAATAAGATAACAATCGCACCAAAAGTAGATAAAAGGACTAAAAATGGCATACAAATTAGAGATATTCGTCTATTAGTTGATAAGATTAGACATTTTCAAATTAGTGGTGTTAAAGATGTTAATAGAGTCATAATAAGAAAAGATGAACAATGGGTTCTTCACACTGAAGGCTCAAACCTTAAAGCCGTTCTTAAAATGGAAGGCATAGATAAGGAAAAAACCACTACCAATCATATTCATGAAATTTATACTGTTTTAGGTATTGAGGCAGCTCGTAATGCAATAATAAAAGAAGCTCTTCATACGCTTGATGAACAAGGCCTTAGTGTTGATATTAGACATGTTATGTTAGTGGCTGATATGATGACTGCTGATGGATCTGTAAAATCTATTGGTAGACATGGTATCAGTGGTACTAAATCCAGTGTTTTAGCTCGTGCAGCTTTTGAAGAAACTGGTAAACATCTTCTTAATGCAAGTATAAGAGGAGAAGTTGATGAACTAACGGGTATTATTGAAAATATCATCATTGGACAGCCAATACCTCTTGGTACAGGTTCAGTCGGTATAAAAATGAAAAATAATTAATAAATGACTATAAGGAGGCAGATGATGGATATAGATAGAGGAATTAGAGTAGCAGTTGATACAGGTGGTGTTATATTAGGTTCTGAAAAATCAATTCAATCTCTAAAGTTAGGGAATGGAAAACTTGTTGTTGTAGCAAAGAATTCTCCTAAAGAAATTATTGAAGATGTAAAATATTATTCTAAACTTTCGGAGATTCCTATGCATATTTATGATGGAACAAGTGTGGATTTAGGGTCTGTATGTGGAAAACCTTTTACTGTTGCAACTTTAATAATTAACGATCCAGGAGATTCTACCATTTTAGATGCTATGGGGTAGGTAGATTATTGTGCAGATTAAATTCAATGGAAATGAAATAAGATATATAGCACTATTTGAAAATATGACTGGTGCAATGGTTAAAGATTGTATCATTGATGAAGAAAATGGCAGAGTAACATTTGTTGTGAAAAATGGTGATATGGGTTTGGCTATTGGTAAGAAAGGGTCCACGGTTACAAAGGTTCAGAAAGCTGTTGATAAGGGTGTTGAAATAGTTGAACACTCTGAAGATCCAATAGAGTTTTTAAAAAATTTATTGGCTCCAGCTCAACTTAAAACCATTAAAATTATCCAAAAAGAAGATGAAGAGAAAATAGCTAATATTGTTGTTGAAGGTCAAAATAAAGGTTTAGCTATTGGAAAAAATGGTCAAGCTATTGAAAGAACTAAACTATTGGCTAAAAGGCAACATAATATTAGTGATATTATAATAAAATAGTCATATATATGTTATTATTACCATAATCCTAATATTATTATTTATAAATATCTGTTACAATTATGCTATAATATAATAAAGATATAACAATAGATATATACATAATAAAATTTAAAATCATAAAAAAGAATAAGCTATAAAAAAGTAGAAAATATTTATAGGTTAAAATTTATAAGTTAAATAAAAAAGTAAAATGATTTAAATATATTTTAAAAGTAAAATTACGAATTATGTATTGATAATAATTATAAATAAAGTCTTCATTTTTAAGTTTGTTTCTTAATCAAATGTTGATTTTAATGTCATTTGTTGTACCATTCCGATAAAATTCTTAATAGGTAAGATATCATTTGCCCTATTTTTAATTCTATCTGTTGTATGTGCTGTGGGTTAAATATTTATAACTAATTTTTATTCTGATTTTTCATTGTTTTAAGGTAATTTTATCATAGAATAATTATTCAATATAATTATTTTAAAAAGTACATAAAATTTTTAATAGAAATATTATTTAATAATTAATAAAATATTAATTTTACTAAAGCATTAATTTATATTAAAATATTAAATTGTTAAAATATTATTTTATTATAATAGTATTATATGTCGATTTATAATATAATATTACATGTTTATAAAATATTAGTATACTATTATAAAAGTATACGATGGGGTTTCAAGAAGAATAAACCTTTAATAAGTAATAAAACTTTATTAAGCAATAATAAAACTTATTGATCAATAAAAAAATTTTAATTATCTTAAGGAGATAATATTTATGCCAGGACTTTTTGCTGCAAAAAAACTTAAAAAAAATAGACAAAATTTCAAATGGAAAGATGTTGAATATAAAAGAAAAGCTTTAAGATTAGATGTTAAAGCTGATCCTCTTGAAGGAGCACCTCAAGCAAGAGGAATTGTAATTGAGAAAGTAGGAATTGAAGCTAAGCAACCTAACTCTGCTATAAGGAAATGTGTTCGTGTGCAATTAATTAAAAACGGAAAACAATTAACTGCATTCGCTCCAGGGGATAAAGCTATTGGGTTCATCGATGAACACGATGAAGTTATGATTGAAGGGATTGGTGGACCTTCAGGAAGATCTATGGGAGATATTCCAGGTGTTAGATGGAAAGTTAGTAAAGTAAATAATGTTGCTTTATCTGAAATGGTTAGTGGTAGAGTAGAAAAACCTGTGAGGTAATTTAATGAGTCAAATTTTTGATAAATGGGATTTAAAAGAAGTTAAAGTCGAAGATTTAGGATTAATTAAATATATTTGTTTAGATGAGGTTTTAGTTCCTCATACATTAGGTAGACATGTTAAAAGACAATTTGCTAAATCCAAAGTTTCTATTATAGAAAGGTTGATGAATAAAATAATGAGAACTGAAAGAAATTCTGGCAAAAAAAATAAAGCTTACAATATTGTTAAAGGAGCTTTAGGAATCATTAACAAAAAAACTAAACAAAATCCTATTCAAATTTTAGTAAAAGCAATTGAGAACACTTCTCCTCGAGAAGAAACTACAAGAATTAGATACGGTGGTATTGGATATCAAGTAGCTGTTGATATTTCACCTCAAAGAAGAGTAGATTTATCTTTAGGATTTTTGACAAAAGGAGCTTTACAATCTTCTTTTAAGAATAAGAAATCAGCTATTGCGTGTTTAGCAGACGAAATAATTCTTGCTTCCGAATATGATACTCGAAGTTTTGCAATTCAGAAAAAAGAAGAGAAAGAAAGAGTTGCAAGAGCAGCACATTGATCTATTCTTATTTATTCTATTTTATATTATAATTTTTTAATATAGTTTTTAATCATCTAATTTTATTTATCTGATTTTTATTATTTGAATCATAAATATTATTTTTTTGAGATCTATTATTAAATTATAGTATAATTAATTAGTTATCTGATAAATTAGTAATATGGAACTTAGTATTGTAACTTATATAATAGTTTTAACTTAGTATGTTTTTTTTTAATATTCTATGAATTTTTATCATGATGAAGTTTAAGGTGATATTTTGAGTAGACGAGACAAAATGATTGGGAAAATAAAAGAGTTGATGTATGAGCCTGATTTCATAAGAAATATAGGTATTGTTGCACATATTGATCATGGGAAAACAACATTATCTGATAACCTTTTAGCAGGAGCAGGTATGATTTCTGAGGACTTAGCTGGTGATGCAAGAAGTCTTGATTTTGATGAACAAGAATCTGCAAGAGGGATCACTATTGATGCTGCAAGTGTTTCAATGGTTCATAAATATGAAGATAATGATTATTTAATTAATTTGATTGATACACCAGGGCATGTTGATTTTGGGGGAGATGTAACTCGTGCAATGAGAGCTGTTGATGGTGCAGTTGTTGTTGTATGTGCTGTTGAAGGAATAATGCCTCAAACAGAAACTGTATTTAGACAAGCACTAAAAGAAAATGTTAGACCTGTATTATTTATTAACAAAGTTGATAGATTAATCAATGAATTAAAATTACAGCCAGAAGAACTTCAAAATAGATTTGTTAAGATAATCGCTGAAGCTAACAAACTTATTAAAGGAATGGCTCCTGAAGATAAGAAGGACAAATGGAAAGTTGATGTTAGTGATGGTAGTGTTGCATTTGGTTCAGCTTATCATAACTGGGCAATTAATATTCCAATTATGCAGAAATCTGGAATTAACTTTAAAGATATTATAGATTTCTGTAATGAAGATAAACAAAAAGACTTAGCTAAAAAGGTTCCAATAACTGAGGTATTATTAGGCATGGTTGTTAAACACTTACCAAGTCCTTTGATATCACAAAAATATAGGGTTCCAACTATTTGGGAAGGAGATATTGAAAGTGAAGAAGGACAAGGAATGATAAATACAGATTCAGAAGGTCCGTTAGCTGTTATGGTAACAAATGTAAGCATTGATAAACATGCTGGTGAGATCGCAACTGGAAGAGTTTATGGAGGAACGATTGAAAAAGGTATGGAGGTTTATCTTGTAGGTTCTCATGCAAAAACAAGAACTCAACAAGTTGGTGTTTTCTTTGGTGCTGAGAGAGTTAATACAGATAAGGTTCCTGCAGGAAATATTGTGGCTATAACTGGTGCTAAAGGTGCGGTTGCTGGGGAGACAATTTGTGGTGATGGAAAAAGAATAAAAGAATTTGAAGGTATTGAACATATATCTGAACCAGTAGTTACAGTAGCTGTTGAAGCTAAAAACACTAAAGATCTTCCTAAGTTAATAGAAGTTTTAAGACAAGTGTCCAAAGAAGATCCTACTGTTAGAGTAGATATTAATGAAGAAACTGGGCAACATTTAATTTCAGGTATGGGAGAACTTCATTTAGAAATTATAACATATAGAATCAACGAAAAAGGTGTTGCAATTGAAACTTCTGAACCTATTGTGGTTTATAGAGAAACTGTTGCAGGAAAAGCAGGACCAGTTGAAGGTAAATCACCAAATAAACATAATAGATTTTATATTGAAGTTGAAACACTTGACCAATCTATCTATGATGCAATAAATGATGGTAATATTAAAGAAGGTAGAGTTAAAGGTAAAGAATCTGCCCCATTATTCATAGAAAATGGCTTAGATAAGGAAGAAGCAAGAAGAGTTTGGGATGTATATAATAAAAGTATATTTCTCAATATGACTCGTGGTATTCAATACTTAGATGAAGTTAGAGAGCTTTTAGTTGAAGGTTTTGAATCAGCTTTAGATGCTGGTCCAATAGCTAATGAAATAACTGTTGGATTGAAGTTTAAACTTGTGGATGCGAAACTTCACGAAGATGCAATTCATAGAGGACCTGCTCAAGTTTTACCATCAATAAGAAAAGCTATTTTTGGTTCAATAATGTTGGCACAACCTATTCTGCTTGAACCGATTCAAAAAGTGTTTATTAATACTCCTCAAGACTATATGGGTAATGCTACTCGAGAAATTCAAAATAGAAGAGGTCAAATAGTTGATATGGATCAGGAAGGAGATATGGCCAATATAGAATCAAAAGTTCCTGTTGCTGAAATGTTTGGTTTTGCAGGAGATATTAGATCTGCTACAGAAGGTCGATGTTTATGGTCTACTGAAAATGCAGGTTTTGAAAGATTACCAAACGAACTTCAAAAGCAGATTATTAGAGAAGTTAGACAAAGAAAAGGTTTAACTCCAGAACCGTATGGTGCAGATCATTATATAGGGCAATAATATATAATAATATAACTAATTATATTATTTTGCAGATATTTTAAATTTTTTAGTTTGTAAACTAATGAAAGTTTGTGAGTTAATGGATAAATATTTATATAAAAAAAAATATATTATATTCAAGTTAAATACTCAACTTTAAAAATCAAATGAATTCAATTATTTAACTTCGTAAAATTAGATTTCAAATTTAATAAACTAATAACTGATGATTATTAAGTAAAATCGGGGATTGGATCCTTTAATTTAATTATATAAACTAAATTTTTTGATTTAAATTTCTATTTTATGCTTTTAATAATCTTTAAATAATTTAAATAATATTTAACTAATAAAACATTATAATAATGTTTAATCTATAAAATTTAGGTATTTACTAAATTTAAATGTTTACTATTTAATTGGAGGTTTTGTAAAATGGCAAAAGAAAAAGAACATATCAATTTAGCGTTTATTGGACATGTTGATCATGGAAAGTCTACACTTGTAGGACATTTATTATTACAATCTGGAGCAATTGCTGAACAGCAACTAGATGAGGGAGAAAATAAATTCAGATTTGTTATGGACAAACTCAGTGAGGAAAGAGAAAGAGGAGTTACAATTGACTTGGCACACGCAAAGTTCGAAACTCCAACATATGAATTTACAATTGTGGACTGCCCAGGACACAGGGATTTTGTTAAAAATATGATCACTGGAGCATCCCAAGCAGATGCAGCAGTTCTTGTGGTAGCAGCAGACGATGGGGTAATGCCTCAAACTAAAGAACACCTTTTCTTATCCAGAACATTAGGTATCAATCAACTAATTATTGCTATTAATAAGATGGATTTAGTTAAATACGATGAAAAGAAATTCAATGAATTAAAAAATGAAATTACAGCTTTAATAGCAACTGTTGGATACAAAGATATTACTTTCATACCACTCTCTGCATTTGAAGGAGACAATATTTCAGAAAGTAGTGCTAACACACCTTGGTATAAAGGTCCAACTTTAATCGATGCTCTAAATGATTTAGAAGCTCCTGAAAAACCAACTAACTTACCATTAAGAGTACCTATTCAAGATGTTTATTCAATCACTGGTGTAGGGACTGTACCTGTTGGAAGAGTAGAGACTGGTGTAATGAAAAAAGGAGAGAATGTTATATTTGAACCTGCAGGAGCATCTGGTGAAGTGAAAACTATTGAAATGCACCATGAAACTTTTGATGAAGCTGTACCTGGAGACAATATAGGATTCAATGTTAGAGGTGTAGGTAAAAATGATATTAGGAGAGGAGATGTTGCAGGACATGCAACTAATGCACCAACTGTAGCTAAAGAATTTGATGCACAAGTTCAAGTATTAAACCATCCAGGTGTTATAACCATTGGATATACTCCAGTATTCCATTGTCACACAGCTCAAGTTGCTTGTACATTTTTAGAATTATCTAAAAAATTAGACCCAAGAACTGGTCAAGTTGCAGAAGAGAATCCAGATTTCTTAAAAACAGGAGATGCAGCTATTGTAAAAGTTGCACCAACAAAACCTATGGTAATTGAAAAATATAGTGAGATTCCTCATATGGGTCGTTTTGCTATAAGAGACAGTGGTCAAACTGTAGCTGCAGGAATGTGTATGAATATTGTTCCAGCTAAGTAAATTTGGATTTTAGTTATTGGTTGAGATAGTTTATTTCAACCACCCCCCATATCTTTACTTATTTTTATTATTTTTAGGAAGAGGATAAAATTATGCATCAAGCAAGAATTAAACTTACAGGAACAGATCCAGATAAATTAGCTTATATTTGTGATCAGCTTAAAAAGATAGCTGAAAGAACTGGAGTAGATTTATCAGGTCCAATTCCCCTCCCAACTAAGAAATTAGTTGTCCCAACAAGAAAATCACCAGATGGTGAAGGAAAAGCTACTTGGGAAAAATGGGAACTTAGAATTCATAAAAGACTTGTTGGTATTGGAGCCGATGAACGTGCAATGAGGCAAGTTATGAAAGTCAATGTTCCAGATAATGTAAGTATTGAAATTGAACTCAAAAGTTAATTTTTTTTTAAAAAAATATGTAATTAATTAACATAATATCATCTGTTAATTTAATTATATTATCATGTTTATAATTTATTCTGTTTCTGCCAGGATAGCCTAGTCAGGTAAGGCGCAGGACTTGAGATCCTGTGAAGATTCTCTTCGCCTGGGTTCAAATCCCAGTCCTGGCGTTTGTTCATATTAATTTTATTCTATCCTTTTTTCAATTATTTTGATTTGATATTTCTTGATTATATCTGGAAAAGTTCATAAATAAGAATTTATACAACTTATTACATGATTTAAAAGATTTGAAACCATGGCATGCATTGATGTTATTAAAATACTCAGTCAGAAAATTTTAATCAAACATTCAAATGTTTATGAATCACTGATTTAATAAAGCATTACCCTTGATAAAGAAAGTTGTAAAATCATGATTTTCTTAAAATCATTATAATTTTAAGAATAGTTTTTTATAAAAAGTCGTAAAACACTAAATTTATGGATGTGATTAGCTATGCTTGGTGAGAAAGAACTCATTAAATTATTTCCAAATTTTAAAGAACATGTACAAGCCTCTGGAATTGATTTGCCACTTGATGAAGTTTTCATTCAAAAGTCTCCTGGTTCATTAATTGATAATAAAAAGGTATTGCCAGAACTTGAACCAATAGATGGACCCATATATACACTTAAGCCTAAAACAGCTTACTTTGTAACTATTGATCGTAAGATAAAAATTCCAAAAGGATATGCTATGTTATATAAGTCAAGATCAACATTACTTCGCTCATTTGTTTCTGTTCAAACAGCTGTTGGAGATCCTGGATTTTATGGAACTTTAATGTTTTTATTATATAATCATGGGGATTTTGATTACAAAATAAAAAAAGGAGATCGAATAATTCAAGGAGTTGTTTTTGAGGTTGTTGGTTCTGGTGATTACACGGGATCTTATCAAGAAGAAGAATGATTTTTCAAGTATATTTTTCCATAGTTCTTGGTGTTGTTGATATGTTTTTTTGGAGATGTTTATATGGATGTAGCTGAGGCTTTAGTTAAATTATTAGAAAATGAAGGAATAAAATTCATTTTTGGAGTTCCTGGAGAACAAATAGCAGGTTTTTACAAGGCTCTCAGTAAATCTAATATCAAACATATTCTATGTAGAAATGAACAGACAGCTGCAATAGCTGGTGAGGTTTATAGCCGAACTTCAGGAGAATTTGGGGTTTGTATTTCAACAGCAGGTCCTGGGGCTTTAAATCTTATGATGGGGGTGGCAACAGCCTTTAAAGATTCTGTTCCTCTACTTGTTATTACTGCAGATGTTCCTAATTCACTTAAAGGAAAAAACACCATACAAGATATTGACCTGCCATCTATTTTTAAACCTATAACCTTCAAAAATTATAGTCCAAAAAATGGCACGGCAGCGATTTTAAATCTTAAAGAAGCTATTGAAATACTCAAAAAAGAACCTCGTGGACCAATACATTTAAATTTACCAAAAGATATTTTATCTGATAAAACCATTGTAAATAAAAAAATTATTCACAACCCGAACTATGACTATTCAAATCTTGATTTAGCTATTCAAAAATTAAAATCAAGTAAGAAACCTTTAATAATACTTGGAGAAGGTGTAAGAAGATCCAAATCTACAGATATTGTTAAAAAATTAATTAAAAAATATAAAATTCCAACTCTCCACACTTATCATGCCAACGGGATTTTAGATGGTGAAGATTCACTAAATTTTGGGATTGCTGGACTTAGAGGAAGTGAGGCTTCTACAACTCTTTTTAAAAATTCTGATTTAGTTCTTGTATTAGGTGCAACTCTTAACGAGAGAACATTGAACTTAGATAAAGAAGAAGTGGATAAAATAGATGAATATATTGGAAGGTTTAATGATAAGATAACTCATGTTAACATTGATAAATCAGTTCTTAAAGGAAAAATTAAGATACATGGAGATATTAAAGAATTTTTAAATAGAATAAAAACTGAAGATATTTTTAGTGAAATCGATGATGATTGGCTTACCAATAACTTTAAAAACAAAGAAGAAGATGTTAAACTTGAAATCGCTATTGATGATGAAGATACTTTAAAACCTCAAAATGCTGTAAAAGCTATTTTAGATGTTCATAGAGATAGTTTAATTGTTAATGATGCTGGAAGCCATACGAGTTGGGTTCTTATATTCCATAATCCAAGTGAAAAAGGGCGGTTGATTAACTCAGGAGGATTGATACCTATGGGATATGGTATTCCTGGAGCAATTGGTGCTTCAATAGCTAATACAGGAAAAGAAGTAATAACTGTTATGGGAGATGGTGATATTCAAATGAATATCCAAGATTTAGCAACAATATCTGAACATAACTTGCCAATCACCATCTTTGTTTTGAATAATAATCAGCTTGGAATAATCAGGCAATGGGAAGAATGTTTCTATAATATGGAACCTTATGCAGTTGATTTAAAAAATCCTGATTTTATAGCTATTTCAAAAGGTTATGGTATTGAAGCAGAAAAAGTATCAACTTATGATGGGCTTGTTTCAGCTATTAAAAAGGCTAAATTACTTAAAAAACCTTATTTAATTGAAATAGCTGTTAGTAGAGAAAATATTCCTTTACCAGCATAGATATTTTTTAATTTGCTCATTGATTTTTTAGTTATAAGTTTTAATTGCTTATGAGTTGTTGCACAATTCGATTTGCGATGAACAAAACTTGTTTTAATAGAATGTTATTAAAAATTTTTTAATTTAACTTAACAAAAATAATTGCTTGACGGATTCTTATAAAATATAAATTTTTAAAAAAGATAAAATATTAAAATTATGGCTCACCTGTAATTGTGGCACACAAAAGTTTTATATATTTATAGGAGTAACACTGATCTTCTGGAATTTATTGTCCTTGTTGCGGCTCTTTCGAAATATATGGTCGTGAAATGATCATAATAAAAGAAGATATTATCTGTAAAAAGAGATTGTGCTACTTTTTTTCAATGATTTTAATGGATACTCATCCTGAATTTTTACATTCTAAAAATTACAAATTTAAATAATATTTAATCTTTAAGTTCAATATGACATAAACAGTTTAATAAGTGATTTGATGGATATTGTAAATGAAGTTGAAAAAACACTCATTGAAGCAAGTACAACTTATTCTAAAGATAGAGTTGAAGCATTAAAAAAGGCTTATCAAAGGGAAACTAATGAAAATGCTAAATGGGCTTTAGATTTAATGATTAAAAATATGGAAACAGGGGAAAAGGATAAAGTCCCTTTATGTGATGATACTGGAATTCCACACACATTAATTGAAGTGGGTGAGGATGTTGAAAACATTCCAAGTAGACTTTTTGAAAATATTAAAGAAGGAATAGCTATTGGACTTCAAAAACTACCCGGAAGACCAATGGCTGTATTGGGCAATGATATTGAAAAAATAGAACAATCAAAAGGTTTATATCCAAATAGTGAAAGTCTCAAACCAGCACCTTTTTTAGTTGATAATTATGCTGGAGATAAGATTAAAGTCCATATACTTCTTCTTGGTGGAGGTCCAGAAATAAGATCGAAAACAACTAAAGTTTTTCATAAAAGAGATTATAATAATATTTTCAATGTTGCATTTAATCATTTAAAAGGTAATTTAAGTCTTCTTGGATGTACACCAGCTATTCCATCAATTGGAGTTGGAAGAACTCATTTTGAAGCAACAACATTAATGTTAAAGGGAATTGCTTATGGAAACTTAGATAATCAATCTGATTTAGAAAAAAGTTTCACTGGAAGATTAAATCAACTTCAAATTGGACCATTGGGTCTTGGGGGAAATACAACGGTTTTAGGTTCTTTTATTAACATTGGTCCACAAAGGGCAAGTGGAGTTAGATTATTATCTGTTCGTCCTTGTTGTTTTGTAGAGCCAAGAGTGGCTTCCTTTGAATTTTAAGCTGTTTTATAATCAATGTATTTATTGATTTGGATATTTAAAATTAAATTAACATGCATTCTATATAAAATAAGGCATGCATGTTATGTATTACAAACATAATAATACGACTATATAATATAGTCATTTTGTAAAATTTTATAAAATTAAAAAATTTAATATATATTATTTAAATTTAATTTAAAGATATTTTATAAGATATAATTAAGTTCAAATAAAGTCTGGTATGAAGTTTCTAAGGATGGTGAAAGCAAAAAATGTCAAACATCATCTCAATGGAACTTAAAAGATTAAGTTAACATCATTGATGGATAAACTATATTAATAATGAAACCACAATTTATACTGATGAATATTCAATTTTATACAAGCACTAATAAACATCAGATTAATGGTCATTACACTGTTAATCAATAGTGAGAGAGAGTATGTTAATGGTATAAATGTTCATTTGAATAATTGTGAAAATAAGATTTCTCTTTTAAGACCTTTTTTGAGGATTTTTAGGGGATGTTTTCTAAAAGGTTTTTGGCTGGATATATTATGTTTTTCCATGTATTCTATTTAATTATAAAAGAGGATGCTCCAGATAATCTTGCAAACTATATTTAAAAATGTAATAATGTTAGGTGCATGAGCCTAATTTATTTATTAATTTAATTGTATAATTTATAATGATAAGAATATTTTGTATGGGATTGGGAATATTGAAGAAAATTAATGTTTTTGACACAACACTTCGAGATGGAGAACAAACACCTGGAATATCTTTAACTTTAAATGAAAAGTTAAGAATAGCTAATAAACTGGATGAAATTAGTGTGAATGTTATTGAAGCAGGTTCTGCAATCACATCAACTGGAGAAAAGGAAGCCATTAAAGCAATTGTTAAAGAAGGATACAAGGCTGAAATTTCTTCATTTGCTCGTATTATTAAGGAAGATGTTGATGCAGCTATTGACTGTAATGTTGATAGTGTTCATCTTGTAGTTCCAACATCAGATTTACATATTAAAGAAAAGCTTAGAAAAACAAAAGACGAGGTTTTTAATCAAACAATGAATATGGTGGAGTATAGTGTTGATCACGGATTGACAGTTGAACTTTCAGCTGAAGATGGAAGTCGTAGTGATGTAAGTTTTTTAAAGAAGATCTTCAATGAAAGTATAGATATTGGTGCAAACAGAATTTGCGTCTGTGATACAGTTGGAATATTAACTCCAGAGAGAGCCTATGATTTTTACTCTAAATTATCTGTTTTAACAGTTCCTTTAAGTGTTCATTGCCATAATGACTTCGGTTTGGCTGTTGCTAATACTATATCTGCTATAAGAGCAGGTGCAACTCAATTTCACTGTACAGTTAATGGGATTGGCGAGAGAGCAGGGAACGCATCTTTAGAAGAAACTGTAGTTTCATTAAATACTCTTTACAATGATTACACAACAGATATTCAAATAAACCAACTTTATGATGCTTCACGTCTGGTCGCGCGATTAACTGGTGTTTATCTACAACCTAATAAGGCAATTGTTGGTGAAAATGCTTTTTCTCATGAATCTGGAATTCATGCCGATGGAGTGATAAAAAATGCAGCGACTTACGAACCAATAATGCCTGAAATATTGGGTAGAAAGAGAAAATTTATTGTGGGTAAGCATATTGGTGTTAAAGGATTAAAACAAAGATTAGATAATTTAAATATTAAATATAATAGGAACCAAGTTAATGAAATATTTAACAGAATTAAATATCTTGGAGACTTGGGTAAGTTAGTAAGTGATGTTGATCTTCAAGCAATAGCTGATGAGGTTCTTGAACTTGAACAAGAGAAAAAAATATCTCTTAAAGAGCTTTCAATTGTTTCAGGTAATAAAGTTATTCCCACAGCATCAGTTAAACTTGAAATTAATAAAAAAGATATTTTAATAGCTGATGTTGGTGTCGGACCAGTGGATGCAGCTATTGGAGCTGTTAAAAAAGGAATATCTGATTTTGCAGATATTGAACTTGTAGAATACCATGTTGATGCTATAACTGGAGGAACAGATGCTCTTATTGATGTTATTCTTAAACTGAAGTTAGGTGAAGAAATTATCTCTGCACGAAGCACACAACCAGATATTATCAATGCAAGTGTGGAAGCGTTTTTAAGTGGTGCCAACAGACTTTTAGAAAATAGAGAAAATAGATAATTAGTTTTGTATAGTTAAGGTTTTGAATTAACAAATAAAATGTTTAAAGTACTGATTTGATTATTTTATTAAAATATTTTAAAGTTTTAAATATGAAATATTAATTACTGAAAATCCTTTGGATTTTCATATTTATTGATAATCATTTGCACTGATAATTATGATAAAAATAGCTACTGCAGAGTGTTTTACACATGGTCATATAGGAAGAGAAATCCATAATTTTATTCAGAATTATAAAGGGAACTTGGTATCTAAATATCTTGGAGATATTACTAATGATTATTTTAAAGATATTGTAGAGAATAAATATTCTGAAGATATTGAGGATGAATATGTTGAGGATAAAATCATTGATATGGACACGGAAAATAAAAATTTAGATAAACTTCAAATTTCAGATGATCTTCGAGAAAATCTAATTTTAGTTTCTTCATTGTTTCTTCCATCTGTTGATGGTCTTAGTAAAATCTTGAATCTTAATCCTCCTGAACCTCAAGAGATAATAAACGGGGTTAAGATTTATGGGGAGGAAAAAGATAAATTTGTATCTTCTTTAATGGCTAATGGTGTGAGAGAACTTTTGAATGTTGATATTGGTATAGGAACAACTGCAGGGATTGGAAGAGGAGGTATAACTATTTCTAATAACAAGTTGGATATTATAACAACTACTGATGTTTATGCTGATTTAAGGACTTTAACAAATATTGGTTTAAATGATAGTGAACTTATTTTTAAAAGACAGGAGAATGGTATTGTGAAGACATTGAAACTACTTCTTCATTTATTGAATAATGATCCAGATAAAATAGGTTTGGATAAAATAGCTGAGTTTGATAATATAGAAATCATTGAAAAGAATATATAGAAGTATATTTGAATATATAATAATATATTTAAATATATAGAAATATGGGAATATTAATAATAATCATCATCTTATTTTGTATTTTCCTCTCAAAAATTGGAAACATTTATATATAAAAAAAATATAACAATAGTTATATTGCTAAATTTGATTGAAATTTTTTCTACAAATACATATTGAATTTTTTGTTATATTATTATTTTTCATACTTGTTATAAAATAATAAAAATATCATGTCAAATATTCGTTAATGTATAATGGACATTATATAATAAATTTTACATTATATATTAAATTTCATTATATGGTAATTATATGTTTGTAGATAAAATATTCTTTCTTAAATCTTATTAAATTATTAAAGAGCTAAAATTAGTTAAATAATAAAATTAGTTAATAAATTATTAGTTAATAATTAATATTAATAAAATTCAGTAAAAAAATAAAAAATATATAGTTTGTCTAACTTTATTAACATTATATTTTTTTTTAAATTTTAAAAAATTTTTTATATGTTTTTAAATTAAAATCTGAGCAATTAAATAATAATACTTTTTTGATAATTTAAAGAATAATTTTTTTAATAAAAATTAATTTAGATAGATATTATAAAAGTGTTAGATCAACATATATAATAGCTATTAATGTGATTAGAATGGCATTATAAAAGTGTTAGATGAATTTATAGAATTTTTAGATAATTGTTATAAAATTTTTAGATTATATATTTAGGAGATGATACAATGAGTGAAGAAAATAAAAATTTAGGAAAAAGAACCTTAGAATTACATGCTGGTCAAGAGGAACCAGATCCAGTCACTGGTGCAAGAGCAGTCCCTATATATCAAACCACATCTTATGTCTTTAAAGACACTGATGAAGCTGCAAACTTATTTGCACTTAAAGAGTTTGGACAAATATATACACGGTTAACCAATCCAACAAACGATGTTTTTGAAAAAAGGATTGCAGCTATTGAAGGTGGAGTAGCTGGTCTTTCATTCTCATCAGGTGCAGCAGCCATCACGACATCATTATTAAATCTTTCCAGTCCAGGTGATGAGTTTGTATCTGGAGATAACTTGTATGGTGGAACATACTCATTGTTTAACAACACATTTCCAACCTTAGCCAGAAAAGTTAACTTTGTTAATTCACAGGATTTAGATGAATATCAAGAAGCAATAACTTCTAAAACTAAAGCATTGTTTGCTGAATCTTTAGGAAATCCAAAATTAGATGTTCCTGACTTTGAAGAACTTGCAAAAATAGCTCATGATAATGATATTCCATTTATTGTTGATAACACCTCCGCTGTTGGTCTTGTAAGGCCAATTGAATATGGAGCAGATATTGTTGTTGATTCTGCAACTAAATTTATTGGAGGGCATGGAACAACATTAGGTGGAATTATCGTGGATTCAGGTAATTTTGATTGGGCTAATGACAAATTTCCAGAGTTCACAACTCCAGACCCAGCGTATAATGGATTAATCTACACTGAAGCTTTTGAAAACTTGGCATATATAATTAAAGCACGAGGATCTTTCTTAAGAGATGTTGGTCCAACTCTCAGTCCATTTAATTCATTTTTACTATTACAAGGAGCTGAAACATTATCCCTTAGAATGAAACAACATAGTGAAAATGCTCTTGAAGTTGCAAAATTCTTACAAGGACATCCTTCTGTCTCATGGGTTAATTATCCTGGTCTTGAAGATGATCCTTCACATGCAATTGCAAAGAAATATCTGAAAGGTGGTTATGGAGCATTATTAGGATTTGGAATTAAAGGTGGAATTGAAGAAGGCAAAAAATTCATAAATAGTGTTAAGTTGTTATCTCACTTGGCAAATATTGGTGATTCTAAATCATTAGTTATCCACCCAGCTTCAACTACACATTCACAATTAAATGTTGAGGAACAAGCAAGCACTGGTGTGACTCCTGATTTCATTAGGTTATCCATTGGAACTGAAAATGTGGAAGATGTT
Source organism: Candidatus Methanovirga procula (assembly GCA_031280375.1). Classification (GTDB taxonomy): domain Archaea; phylum Methanobacteriota; class Methanobacteria; order Methanobacteriales; family Methanobacteriaceae; genus Methanovirga; species Methanovirga procula. Next base: position 38,410 of record JAITGU010000023.1, read on the forward strand.
ATTGCTGATATTGATCAAGCTTTAAATAAAGCAACAAAATGATAGCTTAACAATAAAGATTAAATCTAAGATAAAGCATACCATAAATTAAAGTATACAACTTAAAATCGTTGTAGATACTTGTATTATAGATAATTTGTAACAGTACCTATTACTTTAACATTTGTTAATGGAGGTAGTATCTTATATTTTATTAAATTTTTAAAAAACTTTAATTTATTATATTTTAATCTTTATTTTTTAAAATATCATGTTTAATTCTTTTATAATTAAAAATAAGATTATTTAATGATTTCATAAAAAATATAAAATATTTGATAAAAAAATTGAAAATATTTAAAAAATTGAAAATATTTTAAACTATTAAATTGTTATGTAGGAAGTGATTATATGAGTGAAAATAAAATAGCTGAGAATATAACTGAACTTGTGGGAAAAACTCCTTTGGTTAAAATTAATAAGTTAGCAAAGGATTTTGATGGCGAAATAATAGCCAAATTAGAATCTTTTAACCCATTAAGCAGTGTTAAAGATAGAATTGGTGTTGGAATGATTAATGCTGCTGAAAAAGAAGGCAAGATAAATAAAGACACGATTTTAATAGAACCAACCAGTGGAAACACTGGAATTGCCCTTGCTTTTGTTGCAGCTGCAAGAGGATATAAATTAATTCTCACTATGCCAGAGACTATGTCAACTGAAAGAAAAAAACTATTAGCTATTTTTGGTGCAGAAATTGTTTTAACACCAGGACCTAAAGGAATGGGTGGAGCTGTTGCTAAAGCAAACGAGTTATTAGAACAGACAGAGAATTCATATTCAGTAAGTCAGTTTTCAAATCCTGTTAATGTGGAAACCCACTATAAAACAACAGCTCAAGAAATATTAGATGATACCAATGGAGATATAGATATTGTAGTTTCAGGAGTAGGTACTGGTGGCACTGTAACTGGAATTTCAAAAGCTATTAAAGAAAAAAATCCTAATTTTAAAGCTGTAGCTGTTGAACCATCAGCATCACCTGTTTTATCTGGAGAATCTCCAGGACCTCACAAGATTCAAGGAATTGGTGCTGGTTTTATTCCAGACATTTATGATTCAGAATATGTTGATGAGATTGTTAAAGTAGATGATAAGGATGCTGGGGCAACAATGATAAAATTAGCTAAAGAAGAAGGTATTTTAGCTGGAATATCATCTGGTGCAGCCACTTATGCAGGTTTACAACTTGCAAAAAGACCTGAAAATAAGGGTAAAAAGATCCTTGTAATTCTTCCAGATACTGGTGAGAGATATTTATCTATGGAATGGGTATTTGAAGATATTTACAAAGATTATTATGATGTTTTGTAATATAACACAATATCATCAATTTTAACACAAATATTCTGAAGTACCGACGGCTTTGGTGGTGAATCGTGTGTTAGTAAATAATCCATTGTGTGCTTGTTGTGTGACCGATACTTTCTACAAGAATAGGTTCTTTCCTTAGAAAAGATAAGATTCACTTATAAAATTGGAACAATTTTATGTTAAACTTCTGTAAGGATAAATTCCCTTGTTTTCATACTCTTGTTTTAGCCATTCTTTAAGTATGGGTTCACTAATCGCATACACACCTTTGTCTTCATATTCAATTAAGCCTTCATTTAATAATTTTTTAAGTGGCATACTTAACGAACTTGAATTTATATCAAGTTTTTCTGCTATTTTTTTTCTTTCGAGAGATCCTTCACTAAGGCTTGTAACTATTTTCTGCTCACGTAAAGTTAAACCACTCCATAAATTTATTAAATGAAGTGCAAGGAATGGTAGCAAGTTCTGAAATTCTTTTTTTATTTTTTTATCATCTAAAAGAGTATTTTTTTCCAGTAACTGAGCAAAAGTATTTACATAATGGGGTATTCCTCTTGTACACTTGTAAAATCTTTCAAATCCATCTTCTTCAAAGATTAATGATGGTAATTTCTCATTTAAGTATTTATAAACAGTATCTTTAGTAAAAGGATTTATTTCTATTGTTAGCATTCTGCCTCCAAAAGCACCTTTTCTACCAGCTATTTTTTCAACCATATCGTCTCTTGAACCTATGGAGCCTGAAAATATATAAGCAACATTTCTTTGATTCTGGATAACACTTCTAAAAAGCCATAAAAAATTATTCAAATCATTATCCAAATCTTTTAAAGCTTGAAACTCGTCAATAATCATTATAACTCCTTTAATCCCATTATTTTCTTGTTCATAAATTTTTTGTGGTAATTCTAAAACAAAATCTGAAAGTTTTTTATAGTTATCTTCTGTTTCAATGATTGGTATTGGATATCCTTCAGCTGATATAAGTTCTTTAATTTTGAAATTTTTAGTTTTAAAATATTTTTTAATTTTGTTAGTAATTGTTTTAAATCCCTTATTATTAATAGTTTCCATCCAAACTTTGTAAAATTCATTTATTAAGTCCATTTTTGTTAATTTGCCTGTTTGATATGTGTCTATACGTGTTAAGTCGATATAAGCTATTAAATAATCTTTTTCCATTTCATTTTTAATTTTTTTAAGTAAAGATGTTTTTCCAACACCTCTAATTCCTGATAACATAATTGTTGGTGAAGAATTTTCTTCAAGTGTACTTAATAGTTTTTTTAGTAATGTAATTTCATTTTCACGATTGTAAAATTTTTCATCACTCATATTTGATTCAGTTCCCCATGCTAAACTGCTCATATTTTCAACTCTATTTTTTAATGATTCTTATTGATTATATATATTCTATTTTAAAACATTTATTGTAAATATATTTTTTTGAGTATGTGTTCTATTTAGAATAGCTATTGTAAATATATTTTTTTGAGTATGTGTTCTATTTTAGAATAGCTACTATAAATTGATACCTGATTTATTATCTTTATTTTTTTTTTATCTTGTTAGTTTTCTTGTTCCAAGATGTTTCAAATCTATCATGATAATTTTTAGCGATATCTTCATATTTGTTCCAGATTCCAATGGCTG
>JAITGU010000174.1 GCA_031280375.1 Candidatus Methanovirga procula
TTTTGATGAAGCTTTTATTTTGATGAAGCTTTTATTTTGATGAAGCTTTTATTTTGATGAAGCTTTTATTTTGATGAAGCTTTTATTTTGATGAAGCTTTTATTTTGATGAAGCTTTTGTTTGTGAAGTGAGAAACTTAAGATAAAGTTCCATTCATTTCTGAAGAAATTTAATGAAGTTTTCTATTTTCATGTTTTAAATGTCATAATCGATAACTTTAAGTACTTATCCAACCAATTATAGTCTACAATTAGATTTTTATATTTTTTGGGTTTATTACTTAAAATTTTATAGTTTAATTTAGGATCATATTATTTTAATTAAGTAATGATTAAATTAGTTGAATTTTAGAATTAATTTATTTATTTTTATGCTTTTTTAATAATAATTTACTTTTTAATAATAATCAAACTTATATAAATAATGAAATTTATTATAAAATTACATATAATACTTTTAATTTATAAAATAATTAATTCATAAAATAATATTTTTATATTTAATTAAATTCAATAGAAAGCTAAATTAGCAGAAAAATAGATTAAAGTAGAAAGAATTACTTTTAGATAGTTAGGTGTAAATTTTATGTCTCAAGATTCAGTTACTTATATCCAAAATGCTATGAAAGACCATGATCAATGGATGAAAGATAGTATAAATCTTATTGCAAGTGAAAATATTACAAGTATTCAAGTTAAAGAAGCATTGGTTTCAGATTTGTCCCATAGATATGCGGAAGGTTTAGTTGGGCAAAGACTTTATGAAGGTTGCAAATACATTGATATTATAGAGGAAGAAACAATTCAACTTTCAAAAAAGCTTTTTAATGCCGATCATGTTAATGTACAGCCTACTTCTGGTATTGTGGCTAATTTAGCAGGATTTTTTGCATTTTCTAATTCTGGAGATAAAATAATGGCTTTGGAAATTCCAGTTGGAGGCCATATAAGTCATTCAAAAGTTGGTGCTGCAGGTATCAGAGGTTTAAAACTTGTTCCACATAACTTCAACCCTAAAACTATGAATATCGATGGGGATATTCTTAAAAAACAAATTTTAGAAGAAAAACCTAAGATAGTATTGTTAGGTGGAAGTTTATTCCTTTTTCCTCATCCAATTGAAGAAGCAAGAGAAGCAGCTGATGAAGTTGGAGCAATTTTAATGTATGATGCTGCTCATGTTTTAGGATTAATAGCTGGAGGAGAGTTTCAAGACCCATTAAATGATGGTGTAGATTTAATAGCTGGAAGTACACATAAAACATTTCCAGGACCTCAGGGAGGAATGATTCTTTCTAAAGCCGAGCATAGTAAAAAGATTGATGATGCAGTATTTCCTGGGGTTGTTAGTAATCATCATCTTCATCATGTAGCAGGACTTGGAATAGCTACTGCTGAAATGCTTGAGTTTGGTCAAGACTATGCTAAACAAATAATCAAAAATGCAAAAGCTCTTGGAGCAGCTTTATATGATTTAGGTTTTGATGTTTTATGTGAAGATTTAGGATTTACTGAGTCTCATCAAATCGTTTTAGATATGTCAAATGTAGGAAAAGCTTCTATTTTAGCTAAAGAATTTGAAACTAATAATATAATTTTAAATAAAAATCTCATACCGAATGACAATGTAAATAAAAGTGATGATCCTTCAGGTATTCGGCTGGGAACCCAGGAAATCACAAGAAGAGGTATGAAAGAGTCAGAAATGGTTGAAATCGCTGAATTTTTCAAAAAATTAGCTATTGATAAGAAAAACATTGTTTCTGATGTCACCGACTTTATGAACCAGTACACTAACCTTCATTATGCATTCACATCTGATGAAGCTTATGATTACATTAATCTGTAATTTATTTAAGATATTTAAATTGTTTACATAATAATATATTTGAATATGTTCTTAGTTTGAGATAAATTCAATTGGAATATTATTAAGATATGATCATATATTTAATTAATTAAAAGACATGGTAACTAAACAAACTAATAGCTGATTATTATGCGGATTGGTTGGGCAATAACTGGAGCTGGTCATTTTTTAAAAGAATCTGTAGAATTATTAACTGAGCTAGCAAAGAATCATGAAATCACTGTATTTCTTTCTCAATCAAGTGAAGAAGTTTTAAAGATGTATGGCTTGTATGAAAGGGTAACTGAGATTACTGGAGGATATTATAAAGAATTAGCCACTGATAATGATCAAAAATTTAGTTATCCTATATCTGGAAGATTTTCTCTTGGAAAATATGATCTTTTAATTGTCTCACCAGCAACCTCTAACTCTGTTGCTAAAATTGTAAATGGTATCTCTGATACATTGGTTACTAATTGTGTTTCTCAAGCTGGTAAAGGTGGAGTTCAGACTTTGATAATTCCAGTAGATATGGAATTAGGCGATGTTCACACGGTCTTACCTTCAAAATTAGAGCTTGGAAGTTGTGCAGATTGTAAAGAATGTGAAGCGGCGAAAAAGTGTCTGGAAGGAGCCATTATATCTAAAACAGAGATTAATCTTTTGAAATGTGTGGGTTGTGGTAAATGTAAAGATTCTTGTCCCTATGGAGCGATCTCAGAAGGAAAAATTGTTACAATACATATGAGAGAATTAGATATTGAAAATTCTCATAAACTAGTTTTGATGGAAGGAATCTATGTTTTAAAACATCCTGATGAAATTAAAAAACATATCTAAGATTTTCATATTTTTTATTCTTTGATTTAATATTTTTCACTCAATGTTTTTATAATGATTTCATCATTGATTTCAATATTTTTCGTGTTTATACTATCTTTTTTTAGTTCCACCACATATTTCGCTGGTTTTTTTGGACTGTAAATTTTCCAAGGTTTTAAAGTTACCATTTCATAAACTTTATTTTCTTCATTTATAAATAAAACATCCAATGATATTCTCATAAAAAACATGTGCATTGAAGATCTTTTTGAATATCTACTTTTAGGGACTTTTAATATTAAACCCTTATTTATATTCTTCTTAAACATTAATCCTTTAAGTCTTTTAAAATAGCTATTTGCAATTTCAACTTCAAAAATTTCTTTGTTTTTAGTTTTATTAAACAAGATTACCATACTATTCTTTTTTTATTTTTTCTATTTTTAATTTGTAATAATAGTTATAATATCTCCATTAGAAAGTTCATAATCACTTCCAACACGAATGTTTTTTCTGCTATCTATTCCATGCATAAACTTATCTCCAATATCTGTATGGATTGTGTATGCTAAATTTCTTGGTGTTGAACCACTTTTAATGAGAACAGCATCTGGAAGGATATTTCCTTTACTATCCGTCAACTTATGCTGATCTTCGACTGGATAAACAACTATTAAATCTAATAATTGGAATATTGCTTTGTTTAAAGCAGATTGTACGCCAGTACCACCATATTTCTCTAAAATGTTAGTTCTAATGTATTCTAATGCTTTTTTTTGATTATCACTTAATTCATCATTTTTTAAGATATTAAAATCTTCATCTCCAGGTTTATAATCTATTAAACCATTTTTAGAAGCTCTTATAAGTGCTAATTCAGATTCTGCAGATGCAGGAATTACATCTGGATATTTCTCCTTAATTCTTTTAATATTATCCTCAGAACTTGGAATATCGGCCTTATTTGCAACGATTAACATTGGTTTAGCTATTCTAAGAAGATTTCTAATCAATGCCTTTATGTCTTCGTCACTCCATTTAGTAAAATCAGAATCCAATGTTCTCTTTGCTTCAATAATATTTTCAATAGCTATTCCTGTTCCTGACAGTTGTTCGTGTATGACTTTAGACACATCTAATTTTTCAGCTTCTATTTTTCTAATTAATCTTGCCCAATTCTTTTTTAATATTCCGTACATCCACATTACAATTTCTTCTTCAAGAAATTCAATATCTTCAAGAGGGTCATGAGTTCCTGCTTCAACTGGTCGTCCTTCTTCATCAGTTGAACCAGATGCATCTATTATATGGATAAAAACTTTAGCTTGTCTAAGTTCATCTAAAAATTTATTTCCTAAACCTTTTCCAAGATGGGCTCCTGGAACAAGGCCTGCAACATCAATTAGTTCTATTGGTATGAATCTAATTCCATTAACACATTTTGAATTTCTTGGATTACATTCCCTATTTAACTCTTTACACGGACATTTACTTGTAACATAAGCTATTGCTTTATTAGCATCTATTGTTGTAAATGGATAATTAGCCATTTCAACTTCTGATGAAGTGGCAGAGTTGAAAAAAGATGATTTTCCTACATTTGGTTTTCCTGTAACTGCGATTTGAACCATAGCATCACTATAATATTAATTTATTAATTATTTTAATAGCTAATATCTAATTAAAGACTTCATTTTATATATGCTCTGTGTTAGTCTATAAATTCATAGTAAGATTCTTCTGCACAGGCTTTACAAATTCCAACACCATTTCTTAGAAGATATTTTTCATCTTTCACAATTTCATTACAAACAGGGCACACAACCTGATTAAAGTTTTTCCCTGGGAAATCATTATTTTTTAATCTTAACCTGACTTTACGCATTGAAAAAAGTTCTTCGTTTGGAGTGTTAGTAAGCCTTTCAATTAGTTCTTCTTTAGTTTCTTTTTTGTTTTGATTTTGTATATCATCATCTGTGACTCTTATTCCTTCACCAGTAGATATTCTATAGAATGTAACTGCAAACCTACCATAATCCATTAATTTAAGAGTTCTTTTGCCTATTGTACATCCAGATACAATTTGGACAGCATCAGCCATACACCTATCTATTTCAACAAATACCAGCAAATCTTTATTTTTTTCATTAAGTTTCATGCCTAAATGTTCTAATGCATACATAGTCATTTTAGTACCCATTACAATACCGCCACATAAATGACCATGGAATTTTTCAACTTTTGCCAATTGTTCTTGAAAATCTTTATCATTCATAATATTCACTTCAACTTTTATTTTTACAGAGGATATCAAAAAGTGTGGAGTTTTTTCAATTTTTTACATTTTCTTTATAAATCCTTTATAAGCAAATCAAAAATTTCCTGAAAAACTCCACAAAAATTTACACCCTCTTTTTACATGATTTTATTATTTAATAATATATATTTATTATTAAATATATTCCACAATCAATGCTATTAATTTAATTTTTCATTTTCTTAGATATCTTATTATAGTAAGTATTTGAAGTTAATTTTTCTAAATCTTTAATTGGTAAATCAGCTATGTCACTAATTTCTTTTAAAGAAAAACCTTTTACTCATTAATTTCAAAGCTAAATTAACTTTTTCTTCTTTAACTCCATTTTCATTCCTTCTACTGCTCTTTTAATGTATTTCCAGCATTAAAAGTTTGTATAATGACAGTTACTTCACATTGTTCTCTCCCCATAATTGTATTATTGATATCTAAAGAGAGTTTCTATTAACCTCAGTTTGTTAATATCGATAAAATCAATACTTGTTAAAAATTCTTTACTTTAAAAGCTTTAACTTTTAATCTTAGGAAAATATCGAAAAATCAAAGATTTTTCTAAGTTCCCTTATGGGAACCGAAGATTCGACCTGTGTTGCAAAATCTTTGATTTTGCACAGTCAGAAAAAATTTTTTATTTTTTCTTTAATTTAAATTTAAAGTCCAAA
>JAITGU010000056.1 GCA_031280375.1 Candidatus Methanovirga procula
CTTTCTTATCCATTATAACCATCTATACCAAATTTTTTTAAAAATGCCAGACAGTGCGAAGTTTTTCATATCCCTCAATTTTATTTATAAATGACATTCAAATAAAAAAAATCTTTTAATAAAAACAAAAGATTAATTTAAGAGAGTTTCTATTAACCTATCAAAAATCACATATTTTGATAAAGATTTATAAATTATGAAACTCTATTATTAACCTAATGTGGTAATAGCATATAAAGATGTCGATTATTCAATACCCTTCCTTGTGGTTTTAATTTGAGTATTAAGGGATTTTCATTGTTATATGATATAAGTGATAATTATGAACAATACAATTAATCTTATTCAGCAGCAAATGTAGGTGATGTTAAAAAGCACGGTGACAAATTAAATGAAATTGACCAAATAATAGATTGGGAAATCTTCGCCCATACTGAGTCAAGATGCAACTTTCATAAACAGCAGATCCAGACCATCAAAAAAAAACTCACCACGAAGGTTAAAAGCCAAACTTTTTTAAAAACGGAGAATATCGGAAACTTAGTTTCCTAAATTTCTCAATTCCTTCAAAATTAAAGATTCTCCTAAGTTGTCTTTGACAACAACGGAACCTTCGGTTCCTAACTTACCTAAAGGTAAGAAAAGTTTGATCAAAAAGTTTTAATCAATTTTTTCTAAAAAATTAATGGATTAATCCAGAGCTGAATTAACCACTGTTTCATTCATATGATAGCAAAATAGACTTATCCACAGATAAAAATCAGGTTATTTTACAAAGGATAAATGTTATTGTGGTGTGAAATCTATGAGGATATAATGCCACACTTCAAAAGAAGCCTAAAGGTGGGGAATTAAAGACAGATGAGAAAATGAGAAATAAAAGAATTTCAATTAAGAGAGACTCCAAGCATAATACCATGATGCAGTGTATTAAAATGTGTTTAAGTCTAGTCATACACGATTAACAACCACCCAAGAAATCAGATAGATAATTTAATAAAATTCACAGCCAAACGTTTTAAAAACGAAAAATCAGAGATTTTTCTAAATTCTCATGCTTCGCTTGAGAATAAACGGAACCTTCGGTTCCTAACTTACCTAAAATGTAAGAAAAATTTGATCAAAAATTAGTGAGAAGTTATTTTTAATCAATATTTCCAAAGGAAATTTTAATTTCCGTTTTTTTTATTGCGAGTGAAACGAGAAATTTTAGAAAAAAATTTTTTCTGACTGTGCAAAATCTATGATTTTGCAACACACGGAAAATCTTCGATTTTCCTAAGTTTAAAAGCTATTGCTTTTAAAATTTAGAAAAGCTTCGCTTTTCTGGCTATTGCAAAAATCTACAATTTCGCAATAATTTAGGGAAAATCAAAGATTTTCCCGTTTTTCTAAAAAAAATTGGATGTACAGTATTTAACTTACTCCAACTGCCGAGAATCTTAATGGAAACTTGCTCCGCTTAGCGATAGCTATGAAAAAATTAGGGAAACCCCTAAGAATAGTTTATTATGAATTTATCCATGTTATTAAGTATAGTTTCCATGAATATTAATATTGTGCTTGTTACTATATAAAGTTTTGTAGCATGTTAATACCATGAGCCAAATTTAATAATTCAAACTTTGGAACAAACTTTCTCTTTTTATCATTTCAAAAAAATCTATACATTGAAACGGAGCATCCAAACCAACATCTTTTGAGATACTCTTCCCTATATGACAATATGCACCTAATTTAGCACAAACAGTGGGAATCTTATAATTATGCTCTTTTTTAGTATCCGAATCCCATTTTTCTTGTGTAACTATTACTGCACCGTACACTTTCGCATAAGCCACCAAATAAGGATCAGCCCCATCTTTTTTTGAATTAATATTAGCAAGATACCAATCTGGAAATTCCTCACTAAGAAAGCCTAACTCTTCCACTATATTATTATCTGGAGGAACAAACATTTTATCATTCTTATCACACCAATTTCTTAACTCTTGTGATTTAAAAAGTATTTCTTTCTTTACACTTGGAGGAGATATAATTCTTCTTTCATCTATTAATTTATCAAAATTATTCCAATGAATAGGAAATGAATCATATTCATAAATATCATATTGAAATCTTCTTAAAATGACACTGGTATCCATTATATATTCAATTTTATTCAAATGGATTCCTCCAGTGAAATATTTTCATATAATTTTCTTACAATATCTAATGAAACATTTAAAGAATCAGATAAGTCTAAATCTGAAATCAAATCGTTATCATATGCTTCAAATAATTTCTTAGTATAGTAATGTCCATTCATTGTTAATGCTTTCGTAGCCTCTCTTTGATATTTTTCTTCAAGAGAAAGCTTTTTTTCATTTTTTTCACTGCTTAAACCTTTAATTTTTCTTTTCCCTGATTTTTTATATTTTAAATAAGTGTTGAATTCTTCTTTTCTCAGTTCATACTCTTGTTTGCTTATAAAGTTTAAATTTAAAGCTTTCCTGATTATGACATCTTTACTAACTTTGAATTCTTTAGCTAACTTTTCAACATCTTTTTTCCTGAATTTTTCATATTCATATTCAATTATAATAGTTTTAAATAAGTTGGATGGAACTAATATTTCGGCTGCGATTTTATTGCAAACTATTTCATCTTTTTTACCTAATTCATAACCATATAAATTACTTATGCCTTCTTTTTTAAGTAAAAGGTGAGTTAACTCATGGAACAAAGTGAATTTCTTGGGATTATCTGATTCTCTATGATTTATTCCAATAATGGGTAAATTATCATAATATATTGCATATCCTCTCATTTCATCTGGATCAATATCATAAAATTCAAAAACTAATATACCCATCGATTCCAATTTTTCAATCCAATACTTCAATTTTTTCGTGCGAATATCTGCTCCACTTATTTTTAACTTGGATCTAATTATTTCAGGTATTCCATCTTCATTTTCATAATATATATTTTTAAATTTGAATTCATTAGTGCTGAATTCAGGACATTCTTCTTTTATATTTAATAAATTTCGCCGTTTAAATTTTGCATTCCTTATTTCAAATGCAACAGATGGACTTATATTATTTTTAACTCCACCACCAAATGTTCTGAAATCAGGTGTTTCCTTATCATATTTTGGTTTGATCTTACTGAAAAAAACAGATGTCGGTCTTTGATAGTACTCTGCTAACTTAAGGAGATTGTTGTATTCAATCTTCCCAGTTTTTTCCCAATTTTTTATTGTCTCTGGACTTTCCTTGATCTTTGAAGCAACAGTTTCTATTCTATATTTAGCTGTTTTTCTAGCCCATATCAACCATTCAGGATTTGTATCTAATTCTAATGCCCCCATCATTTCTCAATCCTTATTATTTCTCAAAAGTCGATGATTTTCTTTTATAATGAAAAAGTTTTTTTTTGTTTTTATTTTATTAATTATATTATATTTATTATATAATTTAGTAAATAATTAATTATCATATTCTAAAAATCTGCACAATCAAATTTATAATGCCTTTTAAAAATTTAAGGCATATAATTGTTTATAATAGAAAATATGATAATAAATACAAAATGGTTAGTTATTGATAGTGTTTTCCATTCACAGTTAGTTAAAATTATTAATATAAATTTGGCTTAGATGTGTTATCTAAACTCAAAATCCAGACCACTCAGATAATCAGTCACTAAAAAAACAAATGTTTACCATTAAATTAGCTAAATATACTGGCACGATTAACTTAAGCCACATTAATATTAATTGTTCTAAATATAAGAAGACAAATATTGATTAGATGAAATTGTTGCACTAATGAGGATTCTTTGACTGAAGATACTCTGGAAAGATTATTCCATGCTTAAAGTAAAAAAAATCTGAAAAATGTATTTCAAATCGTGACCTATTTAATCTTCCATTGGAGAGGAGAACAACAACAAATAACATTCTTGGCAATACCCATGAAATTTTTCATGATCTTCATAGGATATTTCAATGCCACAGTTTATACAGTATTTAGTTTGATCTTCATTCATCACAGCACCACTTAACAGAACTGAGTTAAATAGCTTAATCTATTTTTTAAATTCAGATACTGATATTAAAGGTTCTAATTCAATGTTTTTAGACTTAAAAAATTCTGTTGCTCCGTCTTCCCTATCAACCACTACAAAAACTTTTTTTACAATGCCATTAACGCTTTCAATAGCTTTAATAGCTTTAAAAAGAGAAGCACCAGTAGTTGTGACATCTTCTACAACCACAACATTATCTCCAGAATTAATTTCTCCTTCAATCTGTTTTGAAGTTCCATAATCTTTTTTCCCTTTCCTAATCATCAACAATGGAATTTCAGACTCTAAAGAAATGGCTGTAGCTATTGGAACTGCACCAAGGGCAGGTCCTGCAATTCTATTGATATTATCATCTTTGAATTTTTCACTGATTAAAATAGCTATTAGTTTAAGAATCTCTGGATTTGTAATTCCTTTTTTTATATCTATATAATAATTACTTTCTTTACCAGAGGATAAAATGAAATTTCCATATTTAATAACATCGTTTTCTTTTAAAAGTTTGATTAATAATTCTTTTGAAGCCATAAAGTCAACTCATTGAATAAAAAAAATTTAACAATTTTGTTTAAAAATTGACACATATTTGGATATTATATTTCCCAAAAAGTTAAGCCTTAAATCAAGAAATCATCTGCAAATGCATCTTTAAGTAGAATTTTATCTCCAATAGCTTTAATCATATCAAAAGGAACTACATTTTCTCCTTTAGATATATTTAAAGTGCTTGTTAATCCTCCTTTTTTCACAATAATGGATTTAATTTCATGGGTTTCTTCATCAAATTCCATATCGTGTACTTTTCCAATTATTAACCCTTCTGTATTAAGTACTTCTTTTCCAACAACATCCTGATTTACTTTCATGTCATCTACCTCTCAATAATTTATATTAAATATATAAAATATTTTAATTTTAATAGTTTATATTTTAATATTAAGTTTATTGTTTCTATTTATTAATTATATTTGTTTAGAAAATATATTCGTTTTAGAAAAGTTTATAATTTTATAAAAATTTAATTAAAATGTATAATTGAATTTAAAATTTTTAAAATAATCAATAAACATGTTATTCTTTAATGTTAGTTATATCATTCATAAGTTATTTTAAAATTTAAAATAAAAATTCATGAATAATAATAATAAATTATAATCATTATGTTAATGTTTATCAACTATTAAATTTAATTATATCTTATAAAATACCATTATTAAATTTAAATAATGTTATTATATCAAATATTAAAATTACCAAAAATCAAAGATTTTTAGACTTATAAAATAAAAAATTTTATAAATATGAAAATTACCAAAAATTGCTTTGCAATTTTTGTAATTATGAAAATCCAAAGGATTTTCAGTAATTTTATAAATTTATAAGATTTTCAAAAATGACTATAATAATAAAATGATTTGCGAGAGTAATTTTGATTTAAAATATCTAATTTAAAATATTTATCTTTTTTAAGTAATCTAAACTTTTTTTCACATCTTCCATATTGTTCATCTCAACAATATATATTCCATTAAACTTATGCTTGGATAAAGTAGAAAAGACCTCTTTAAAATTAATGTTGCCTTGACCCAAAGGATAGTGATGATCAGAATCTGCATTGTTATCAGACAAATGTATGTGATTTATCGTGTCAAAAAACAGATCAGTTTTTTTAATCACTGTGTTAGCATGACCAATATCTAAAGTCATATCTATATTACTCACTTTTAAAAACTTATTTAGCTGCGAAGGATCTTGATACAAGTGACCATCAATGTTAGGCATGTTTTCAACTGATATTTTAACTCCTGAGTCTTGTCCATAATCAAAACATTCCATTATAGAGTTATGGGCTAATTCAATGACTTTTTCTTTATAAAGTCTTCCTAAAAAGGACATAATCCCTGGATGAACAACCGTGAGATTGGCATTAATCTCACTTGCTAAATCAATGGATTTTTTCACTTCATTCACAGAGGTTTGTCTTAGGTTAAGGTTTAAAGAAGCCATGTTCATATCAGATATTGGTGAATGAACAGTATAACTAAAGGAATAGCTTTCAAGAAACTTAGAATTTATGTCTCTGTTTGGATACTCATACAAAAACTCAACATAATCAATATTCTCATTATCCAAATAATTTAATAAATCAACCATATCTTCTCCTTGAGAAGCCGATGTAGACACACCAATATTCATTAAAACACTATCTTAATTTAAATTGTAAAATGATATAAATTATAACAAACTTTTAAAACAGGGACTTCGTTTCCTAAACTTCATTCCGCTTGAAATAAACATAAGCTTAACTTCCTATATATCCAACTTCCCAATACAAGTATTAATAGTTTTAATATGTTTCAACACCAATTCCATGTTAGCTACAAGTTCCAAAAGAAGAGCCCCATATCCTTTATCCATTTCCTCTTCAGATAATTTATGTAAACCTTTCATATATACAATAATAGCTTCATAATTTTCATCTAACTTGACAAATTCATCAAAATTATATTTGAGTAGTTTTAACATATCATCATCCATAATATCTGAAATAGAGCTAATAGATTCAATATAAGATTGTGGACTATTTATGGCTTTATCAAAATCAGGATCTTCAACCACACTATCCTTAAACAATTTTAAAAGATTTTTTAAATTATCAGAAAATATATTTCCAGATATATAAAGTTCTCTTTCTTCATCACCTTCTTCAGGAACATAAGTCATGAATTTTTCAATTGAATAAATTGCTAAAAATAAAAATTCAGCAAAATTAACAACAATATTCTTACTCCAATTAAATATATTCTCACCAGACTCAAATGCATTGATGAAATTCATCACCACTCCATTACCATCACTATCGTTGGCTTCAAAAGAGTTTATTAAACTTCTATCATTATTAGAATCTAAATCATCATCATACTCCACCATATTTTCACTTTCCAAGTCTTCCAACAATTCTTTTATCGTAGGATTTGCATCGTCGGGTATTTCATCATTTTCACTTAAACCTAAACCTTTAAGAAAAATATCTTTAGCAGCTTCTACAGGATCAAAATCCTCTTCATCATTGGTAAATATATCCCTAAATAAGTTAGTTTCATCGCAAAAATCTTCTAATAATGATTCTACTTCAAATTCAACTTCATCTTTAAATTCTTCAATATTTTCGTATGATTCAGGAAAATATTGAGATTTTATAACATCTTTTTTGAAGTTATGAACTTCATTATTTTTTACAACATAAATACTTTCATCTTTTATTATATCTTCATCAATTTTTTCATTAGAAGATAAAAGGAATATTAATATGAATAAACCATTTTCATAAATCAAATCAGCATTGTTAAAATCATTTCTAAGATTAATATTAGGGTAGTTTGAATCCTTAATTTTGTCTCCAATGATTCCGATATAAACATCAAGATATCCTTCATTGCCTTTTATATCATCAAAAGTCACATCTTCAGTATTTCTATTTAATTTACTATTTTTATTGATTAATGTTTTAACATGGCTATTTCCAACAATGTTGAATCTCATATCTGGCATTTTTTCGTTCTTATAATTCTCAATAATTTTCAAAATAATCTCTACTTCTTCTTTCCTATCATCTAAAGCAGATATAAATATATCACAATGATTAACCATGAGTTTATTATTCTCCATTTCACTATTTTCCATGACACTCAAATCCCATAATTTTTCTTTTTAAAATCTCCAGATATTCTAATCTTTTTTTTTTATTGATAAAATACAAATTTTTACAATTAAATTTTTTTTATTCAATGATTATAACTTTTTAATAATAACTTACAGTTTTTTAATATTCATTTATAAAATTTATTATTATTATTTTATTATTGATTTATAATTATAAGATTATATACTTAATTAAAAATAATAATAAAAATGAATTAAGGTTCAACTCTAACTAATTCTTATAAATAACCATTTAATGAAGATATCACAGGAATAAGAACATATTAGATGAATAAAAACTGATAATAAGAGTAAGAAAATATTTTTAGTATTTTTGAAATTAAAAAATTGAAATTAAAAAATTGAATAGAAATTTTTATATTCAAATCCATGAATAGAAGAGCTGTTGATGAGATTAATGCTAAAATCCCTTCAGGATCAAATGTTGAATTGAGCATATGATTTGAACCAATGATTTGCATATCAATCCATCCCGCTATATTCCCATAAGAATTAAATGTTCCTGGTTGAATACCTGGTGCTCCAACAAATAACAATACTATACTATGAATTAAAATCAGAATAATTGATATTGATAATATCCATCGAGGTTTTGTTGTAGCAAAAGGAGATGCAAAAAGTGAAGATAAATCAATAAGTTGTAAAACCCCAGGAATTCTCACATTTAAATTTACAGGGCTCCAAATCCAATTAAGAAACAATCCCAATATAAACAATAAAATTATTCTCAAAATGAAAGGATTGAATCTTTGCTTTAAAGTTTTATTCTTTTCATTTGCAAAGGCAAATGCCATTGAAATTCCGCCGATAAAAAGAAAAAATGGGAACACTAAATCTGCAAAGTATATTCCTTCCCATTCTGCATGGTGTAAAAAATAAGGTGTTTCACCAGTTAATGCAATAATATTTACAAAAATCATTGATGCAACGGTGAAACCACGGAAAACATCTAAAGAAACAATTCTTCTTTTTGATTCAAGCATTACACATCACCAGTGATTGAATCATAGATTGAAAACTCGTAAGGCAGTGTTATCTAAGGTATGTTGGGAATTTCTTTCATCGACAGTTACTAAAATAGTTTGAGTGTTACCAATGATTTCCAATGGAATTCTAACTGATGTTAATGTATCTTCAGTTCTAACTTCTAATTTCTGAGAAGAAACAACACTATCTGATGATTCATGTAAATAGTTTGCAATACCATTGCTTGCATTAATATCTAATTTTCTATACTTTTCTCCATCAAATAAGTATAAATAGAAGATATAATCATAGCTGAAATTGTTAAAATTAGGGGATCTTATCACAACATATAAACTATCATTATCCTTCACTAAACCAACTGTTTCTAAGTCATCATAATTTAATTCCCTTAAATTGTTAATAGGGAACCTTAAATTGTTAATAGGGGATGTATGCCTTTTTTCATATGGTAATTATTAATTTTTGCATGATGAACATACTCTCCTTTTAAATCTTCAAATGATGATGCAGGCATTCCATTAAGTAAAGAATATTTTTCTTGCTTTACAATATTTATAACAGGATAAAATGCGAAAAATTCGTCTGTTCTAACAAATGATTGTAAATAATCTTTTGTGGCAAAAATTTGAGTTTTATGGGAGTTAATTGCTGAAAATTTTGACTTTTCATCTTCATTTTGTAATATCAATCTTAGCCAAGTAGTATCTAACTCATGATACTCTTCTGGAGGCAATAATTGATCCTCTGGCTTGTATAATCCAGGAGTTGGCCAAAGACCTTTATGAACTAAAAAATGATAACTTGAACCCGTATATCCTCTTTCTACCATAACATACCTCAAGAAAGCATTAGTACCCCAATGATCATCACCTTCATCAGGTGTGAATATTACATTTGGATTGAAGACATTTAATATCTGATTTAAATTCTTAACAACATTTGCACCACAGTAAGGAGCATTCTTATCAAAAGAAAAGTTATATGGAGAATGATCATATTCTGATTAGAACCTTCTGTCCTTTTAAGAAGGTTATTATAATCCCAATTATTTAAAAACAAATGTTTAAGACCTTGATCTGGATATCCTAAAAAAGTTATATTGGCTTCATTTAATCCCAATTCACTCAAAGCAGTTATTGCTTCATTATGCCTCATTTCACCAGATGTTACCTTTAAAATTTGTAATATTCTGACTTTTTAAATATGAGTTGAAATAGTCCTGATCAAGTGCATCGCCTACAGTCATGAATACTACCTTAATCTCAGCACCTTTTCTTAAAGCCTCTTGAATAAGTCCAGAGTTAGCTAAAATATCATCATCAGGATGAGGAGAAAAAACAATGATTCTATCATTAGATTTAATTTCAATAGTCCCATTATATTTGTCAGGGATTGTATCGTTAGTATTCCCGCCAAATAAAGCTATTATTGTGCAGGAAAGTAGAATTATAATTGTAAAAATAATAAGAACTGATTTATTCATAAATAACACTCATTTATAGTTATTATATTCTCTAAATGTAACTTTTATACATCTGTGCAATATATCTTAATCTAATATTTTATGTTCTTTTAATGATATGTGTATTTATTAAGTTTTATTATTAAGTTTTATGTTTTTTAAATTTAATATTATATTTATTAGTTTTATAAATATTTATATTTAGATATTTTTATTTTCATAAATATTGAACATTTAATATTAAACTATAGTTCTTAACAAAATTTTTATAACATTTTGTTAAAAACTTTATTAAAAAAATATTCTTAAAATTATTTAAATTTTAATTTAAAGATTATATCATTTTTAAAATTTAAAGATAATCAAGGATTATCTAAGTTAAAACAAGTTTTAACTAAAGAAAAGCTTCGCTTTTCTAAATTATAAAATCAAAGATTTTTGTAATTATTAAAAATCAAAGATTTTTAGACTTATAAAATAAAAAATTTTATAAATATGAAAATTACCAAAAATTGCTTTGCAATTTTTGTAATTATGAAAATC
>JAITGU010000060.1 GCA_031280375.1 Candidatus Methanovirga procula
AAGAAGTTATATAAGACTATTGAAAGTATTGAAATTTATTTAGACCTTCAAAGAGTTAAATGGGATCAAAATCATGGAAAAAACATCACACCCATTGAATTTTTTACATAGTCAAAATTTAATATAAGGAAAATTATCTAATAAATTAAATATTTGCTTTATAACTTCTTTCAGGGGTTCATTAAATTTTTCAGATAATATTTTACAAACATCATTCAAATTTTTGAGCCCATCCAAAGTTTCCAAAACATGTGAACTCTCCCCTCTCTAAAGAGAGGGGCTTCCAAATCTAAGAACATGGAGAACCTCCATGTTCATTCCTTGTAATGAAGTTAGTTCCTAACTCCAAGCCATAGATATGCACCTTTTCATATCCTTTGTATATCTAGAACCATATCCATATACAAGAATTAGATATTACTTCCAGCTCAATCTAACTATTTATATTCAATATAGAGATTTTTGTATCCCACTCACTAAAGTGAGGGGATTTAAAAATCATTTATGTTAAAAAAAATCAAGAAACACTAACATCCTTAATCCAACCCCAAGACAACTTCAACAAGAAAACCATAATAAACCAATTAATCCAATCAATATAAACCAACTCATCCTCCATATGAGCATAATACAAGTTCCATAAAAGAGTTAACACGATAATAATAACAAAAAAATCCTTAATCATCAATAATTTCTGATGCTTATTCATCACTCATCACCATTCTGTCTCTCTTTCCGCCTTTCATTTTTACAATCCTCAATAATGTTATGGTAGATTTCGCATTTAATACTTGTAATATGTTTTTTCAAACTAAAATAAGCTATTATTAAACCAGCTAACTCCATAACATTCAAATTACCAAGCAAATCATTCATCAAACTCATAATTAATTCACACTAAAATTGTAATCTTCCCATTTTGAAATTAATTTATTAAAAATATTAACATCTATTTTTTTCAATTTTTCTAAAATCAATTTCATTTTTTTGAATTTATCCAATGCAACTAAATGAATAAAACCTAAATCTTCATTATTATCAAGTTTAATATCTGTTTCTTTTATTAAAGCATTAACAATTAAACAATTTCGTAGATTCAATTGTTCTGCAATTAGATCTGGTGTGTTTAAAGTTGGATCAGATTGATTATGTATAATATCCATTAATTTTTTATTATCAAGCATTTGTTTAACATAATCAAAGTATCTTTTACTAAAATTCACACGATCTTTTTTATTAAAAATTTTCACAATACCCATATTAACACTATTATTTATTTCTTTTAATTCTGGTTTTAAATTAAGATTATAATCAATCAATTTTCGATAATCTTTTGTTTCCTGGAAATGAGAAACAACATTATCATATTCACTTATTTTATTTATAATATCTCCATCATAATAAAAAGATCAGAATCAATACAAACATCTCCATCTTCACATAATTGAAAAGCAATCATTTTACCAGCAGCAAAAAAATATGGATCCATTTTCAAATCATCAAGAACTGTAAAAACATTATCATAAGGAAGGAAATCTAATAATTCTTTGCCTTTATTATCAGTATATAGATTAATTTTAACATTAAAATTTTTTAAACATACGAATGATAAAGCAGTATAAGCCATAGAAAGATATGCTTGATATTTATAACCCCATCTATTAATATTTTCATAAGGTAAAGTCCAATTTACATGAAAAAAGTAGGATGATTTTTAATTTTTTGATTTCTAAATTCAAAATTTTGTATATTTCCAAAGCTTCCTAAATTTTTTGTTTCAAGTCTTGGATCAATATTGTAAGATTCTGAACCTAATTCGAATTTCATTTTATCATACTCCTAAAGAATTTCTTTATTATTATTGACTACTCCCCTCTCTAAAGAGAGGGGATTCTTGTTCCACTAACTTATGTCAGTTTTACCACAAGCATGATCAAAAACATGTTTAATTATGTTTTTGATTCCCGTTCGACCAACGGTTCAAACTATTTTTATTTAGCTATTTAAGGTCTTGTGTTCATCGCTCTTGGTTCTCGATTGACTACTAATTCGACCATCCCATACTCAAAGTATGGAATATACAGTTCGTATCATTAAGGTATTTAGATGTCCTCTCAACAGAACCGATTTTTGTATCCCCTCACTAAAGTGAGAGGTTTTAAAAATCGTTTGATAATAGATCATCAGTTATTAGACCTAAATTCCTGAATTTTTCCTTAAAATCTTTTTTTGCATAGTTTTATTAGCAATTTTAACATAATGATTCTCTTCCAAAATAGGATATTTATTTAATAGGTTTTTCATTTTATACCTCCAAAATTTAAAAAAAAAAGATAAAAAAATAATAATTAATTAGTTATCTTACCAACACCCACTATGACCAGCATGACAGTGCATTGGTGGAATAACTGGAAAAGCTAAAAAATCTAATGCCATAATTTCACCTCCTTTAAAATCATCGAATAGTTTAGCCTCATATTCAGGAGGAGTATAATTCACAATACATATATATTCCTTGTGTCGATTATTCATACCCACCATATGGTTTGAGTATTAAGGACTTTTTACAGGATCGTTATAGTCCTTTTAGTGGGAGTTTATGTTATAAATATATTACATGCAATTGATGATGGGTTAAAAAATCTTGTTGTAGATGGAAGAGAATTTTTACTAAATAAATTATAATTATATCATGATTATGTAATTTATACGATGAATAAACAATTAGAACTGCATATTTTGTGATGTAGAACCATGTTCAATTTGTAATTAGAAATATACATTTAATTTATTATTTTTGTAACATCATTTTAATCAACTTGTTCGAATTTCAATTAAAGGGGTTTGTAAAGTTTAACCACATTTGAAACCCCATATTTGGTGGATTTAATACTTCAATCTAAAGACTGTGAATTTTTGTGGAGTTTTTAAAGAATTATTATTAAGTAAGATTTAGTGAATATTATGAAGATGAATGAATGAATAGATAGTTTTTAAAGAATTATTATTAAGTGGGATATTCAATTAAAGTACTATTAATCAATAACTCTTAAATAATAAATAATTACCAAGTAAACCTTTCAACTAATTTAACAATTTTATCTTTAACAGTATCTAATTTAGTTTTCTTTGAAATAATACCTAATTTTTCCTCAAATGACTTTTTAACTAAATCATTTCTTATCTTTCCTGAAAATTCATATTTACTAATAACTTTTTTTATAACCTCTTCTTTTAAATCTTCTTCTTTAATAAGATCATTTACAGATTTTTCTTTTTCTTTATTCAAATAATTTTCAAAGTCTTCCTCAACATTATCCACTGAATCGTCGCATATATTATTTTGATTAATGAATTTTTCAATTAAATCTACCTTACTTTTAAGTTCTGGAGAGTTTTCCATTGTTTTAGAGAGTTTCTATTAACCTATCAAAAATCGAATATTTTGATAAGTATTTATAAATTAATGAAACTCACATATATCAACTAATGTGATAATAGCATATAAAGGTGTCGATTATTCACACCCCCCCCTCTGGTTTTAATTAAAATATTAAAGGATTTTTACAGGTTGATATGTATAAGTGATAATTATGAATAATGCAATTAATCTTATCAGCAACAAATGTATGAAGATGTTAAAAAGCACGATGATAAATTAAATGAAATTGATCAAATAGTAGATTGGGAAATTTTCCACCACCATACTAAATGCAAGCTTACAAAAATAAGACACTGAAAGGTGGAAGACCTGAAATCGATGTTATAGTCATGTTTAAAGCCTTAATAATCCAAAAAATGTATGCTTTATCTGATCCAGAATTAGAAAGAAGCCTCCCAAGTTCAATTTTCTTTTTCAATTTAGCTGCATTTGTTTTTTTATCTATTTAATACAACCTATAACATCATCCCAAGTGATTTTTTCTCAAATTTGACTGTAACACCACCTTCAACAATATCTCAATGTCAAATATCATCCAAATCTACATCAAATTTTTTTCTTGCTTCAATAGGTACAACTGTCTGAAAATCTTTGTATAACTTTGTTTTAGTAGTCATTTCTAACACCAATTAGAATATATAAAATTTCTAATAAAATAATTATTCTAATAAATAATATTTTAAAATGATAAATAAACATCTTAAAATAATAAGTATTATAAAATAAAGATTTAATAAAGTTTTGAAATTAAAACATCTAATTTTTTAATTTAATTTTTAAAATTAAAATTTTATATTGTGGGAGTTAAAATTAAATAATCGTTTTCTAAAAAAATATCTTAAATTTTAAAAATATCTTAAACAATGTCCAATAACATAAATATCAATATATGATGATTTCATAGCCATAAGAAAACCTTATATGTGTAATTAAATAAATGATTATTTGCTGTTAGAAAAATAATTTTTTTAAATTTTAAATAGCTAAATATTATCTTTTAATTAGTTAAGTGCTGTTTTTTAAGGAGTCATATAGATTTAGGAATTACACGAACTCATTATATATTTTACGGTGTTATTAATGGATAAATCAGATATTCGATGGAACAATAACTTTACTTTTCTAATTTCAATGATTGGATCAGCTGTTGGTTTAGGCAATATATGGAGATATCCTTATATTCTTTACTCAAATGGTGGTGGATCATTTCTATTTGTTTATTTAATAACCATATTGCTTTTTGGTGTTCCTTTTCTACTTTTGGAGTATAGTATTGGATTTAAATTCAAAAATTCCATTCCTAAGATATTTGGATCTATTAATCATCGTTTAGAAGTGATTGGTTGGTTTATTGTGTTAATACCTTTTATGATATTAACTTATTATACTACTGTGATTGGTTGGGATGCCATATATTTCATACTTAGTTTTTTTAAGGGCTGGGGAGCAGATACAAATAATTTCTTTTCGCAATCAGTATTGCAGTCAACAGATTCCATTGGTGGATTAACACATATTGTATTATTTTGTTTAATTTCAACATTATTTGTTTGGTTTATAATTTGGTTTATATCTCATAGAGACTTAAACAAAGGAATTGGAAAGGTTAATAAAGCTTTAATTCCTTTATTATTTATAACAATGGCTTGTATTGTCATATATTCTCTCACATTAAAAGGAGCATTGTTAGGATTAACCACATTGTTTACTCCAAAGTGGAGCGAAATATCTAATCCAAATATATGGATTGCTGCTATAACTCAGATATTATTTTCATTAAGTATTGGAGTTGGAGTCAGTACCACATATTCAAGTTATATCTCTAAAAATCCAAAGTTGACTAAAAATGCAATTATTGTAGTTTGTGCAAACTGTGGATTTGAATTTTTCACAGCTATAGGAATCTTTTCAATATTAGGATTCATGTCTGCAACAACAGGAATAGGTATCCATAACTTAATAAGTGAAGGTACAGGATTAGCTTTCATTGTTTTTCCACAGGTTTTAAATGTTTTTGGAGATGTTGCATATATTATTGGACCAATATTCTTCTTATGTATATTTTTTGCAGGGGTAACATCAGCTATTTCATTATTAGAGCCATTAATATCTGGAATGAAAGAAAAATCTGGTTTATCCAGGAAAAAAGTAACAACATGCTTAGTATTAGTAGGAACATTAATATCTGTAATATATACGACTGGATATGGAAGTTACATCTTATCCATAGTTGACCAAACCTTAAATCAGGTATTTGTCATCTTTTGTGTTATTTTAGAGGCAATAATCTTCTCATGGTTCTGGGGTTTGGACAAAATTATCCGTGTCTTAAATATTAATCCAGCTACCAAGATAGGTAAATATTGGATGTTATCCATGAAATATCTTTTACCATTTGCATTAATTTGTTTATGGATTAGTGGAATTTATAATATATTAAAGACAGCTGGATTTATGGAACAAATCGTAAATCTCATAATACTTTTAATATTCATAATAGTACCTTTTATTTTGACTTCGTTTCCTTCTAAATCAGCAGAAAATGACAACAGTGAATTAGCTAAAATTTGACTAATTCAACATCAAAATCACGACTATCATTATTCTTTGTTATTAAAACCCCATAATTATCTTTAAGCATCCCTGGATTTGCTATAATGGTCTTATTTAACTTAGATATTGACTTGGCTTCATGAATATGACCACAAAGATTTATGTCAAAATCATTTTCATTTATAATATTTCTAACGGCTTTACTTCCAACATGATCTCCACTTAATATCTTATCTGCTTCACTTTCAAATGGTGGGGAATGGGTTAACAATATTTTAATAATGTTATCTTTATTTATTACAGAGCTATTCTCTTCAATAACAACACTTTCATAATCTATTAAATTATTCAAACCCATATATAAATCCTCTTCACTTAACTCAGATGGTGTTGAAAATGGTGTGGGGCTTGAACCACCAAAACCATATATTAAAACATTTTTAAAAAGATTAATCTTATTATGGCCAGAAATAGCTTTAGAATTTTCAATTACATAAGGAATAGTTTCAATATCACAATTTCCATAAATAGCTATTACTGATGTTTTAGAAGCAAGTTTATTTAAAAAATCTTTTGCAAACTCATCAGGGCCAAAATCAGTGATATCTCCTGAAACTAAAACTAAATCTATTTCATTTTCATCTAAATACTTTAAAAAATTCTTATTTTCCGTGCAATGAACATCACTTATATGTATAATTTTCATTTTTCCCACCTTCCAGAGTGAAATATAATATATATTATGAAATTAAATATTTTGAATTTCAAATTGCTAAAAATTACCAAAAATTTTTTAATTTTTGTAATTATGAAAATTACCAAAACTCTTTGATTTTTGTAATTATGAAAATCTTCGATTTTCAGTAATCTTTGATTTTCAGTAATCTTCAATTTTCAGTAATTAAATACATAATTCAGCTAATTTTTTAAATTGATTAAAATTCTTAAATTTCAATTTAATTATTTAAATATATTATCTTTTTATAAATAATCTTTATAAAATTAATTTATAATTTAAAATATTTATAAATTATCATATCACCAATGTTGTCAAGTTAATTTTTCGTTTTTCCATTAAGTGGTGTTTGGAGTGTTTTTTTTAAGCAAACAATCATCAATCACTATATAATAAATAATACATTCCATGTTTTTTATAATCTTGAAATCCATATATTATGTTTTATTAACCAGTTGTTTTGTTTTATTAACCAGTTCCAAATGTTTTAAAAACTAATGGGTTGATTTGTTGTATAGAAAGAGAAAAATGCCTGTATAGCGACTCTTTGAGATTCCAATAGCATTGAAATATTTTATCTAATTTAAAAAAATGTATAACTTTCAAAATTATTAGATTACAAACCTTGATTAGAAACTTTAATTCCAAACCTTAGTTTCAAACTATAATGCTTCGTTAAGTCCAGTTTTAGTGTTTATAAATTTCACTTATTAATTTATGGAAAACATCAGTTGATGGATGTATTTCAATAAACTCTTCAGCAAATTTTTCCATACTGTGTTCTGTTCTCATTAAGTAGGATATGTAAGCAACATCACTAACAGATGAAGGTGAAATTGCACCAGCCCAATGAATTTCCTTAGTTGTTGGACTGAATCTGATTTTTGACAATCCCGTGTCTTTGGTTAAAACTCTCCAAAAGTTGCCTGGACCTGCTGGAGTTGGAATAGTCATTTCTTTTTCATTTGATGATTTGTTTTTTTTATCTTGAATAAAATCAACATTTAAATCCAAGTCAAAACCTTGTGGTACCATATTATAATCTATGAAATTTGAATATCCTGCCATATTCCTTCCAGCCACTATTCCTTCCATTCTTGCAACAGGTGTTAAGTTTACACCACTTGTAACATCACCAGCAGCATAAACATTACCAATATTTGTTTTCATCATCTTATCCACGATAATAGCTCCTCTACTATCAGTTTTCACCAAGTTTTTAGCAATTTCAGAGTTAGGACTTCTTCCAGTAGCTAAAAACGGAGTACCATCAAATTCGATCTCTTCACATATAACTTTATTCTTCTCAATTTCCATAATATTTTGGTTTTGGTGAATTTCAACATTTGATAAAAGTTTTTTTACTATAAACTCCCTTAAATCATTATCAATTTGTTTTAAAAACTCTTCTCGAATAATCATGTTAACATCACAACCAAAAGAAGAGAATAAACTTGATACTTCAGTAGCTATTGCTCCACCACCAATAATATTTAATTTTTCAGGTAATTTGTCCAATTTTAAAATATCTGGACTTGATAAAGCCTGCTCATTCCCTTTAATATTGGGCATGAAAGGTTTAGAACCTGTAGCTATTAATAAATTATCATATCCAAATGTTTCTCCATTGACAACGACAGTTTCTTCAAAAATTTCAGCTTCACCTTTAATAATAGTATTACCACAATCTTGATTTTCATTCATATGAATTTTTCTTATGATTTCTTGTGTCCTTTTTATTTTAGCAACGATTTCGCCGTAAAATACTTCAAACTTTTCTCCATTTATTAAACCTAAATCTTCATATCTTTTTTTATTGTTTAAAAAAGTAGCTATATCAGATAAAGCACATAAAACCATGCATCCCTCATTTAAACAATTTCCACCAATATAGTTTTTTTCAATTAATATGGCTTCTTTACCTAATTTTCCAAGTTCAAGAGCTGCTAATCTTCCTGCAGGTCCTGACCCAATGATAATATTTTTTTTTACTCTTTTTGAACTTTGTTTATCTGAATTGTTAACCATTTTATCACAATTTTTTTATTGGCTATTATCTTACAAAATGAATAATTGATGTAACTTGATTAAATTTAGATATATTAATTATTATTTTTTAAAAATATTATTTATAATCATTTATAATTAAAAATAGTAATATCCGATAAATTATTAAAAATAGCAAATATTTAAGTTGTTAAACAATACATATTTATAAAGAAATAATTTGCTCCATTTTCAATTTAACGAACTGAATTATCTTATTTTTTTCTCGCTCTGCTCGAAACAACGGAGACTTCGTCTCCTAAGTTCCTCATTTCATTCTGAACCAAAGATTCTCTAACTTCAAAAACTAAAGTTTTTAAAGTGTAAAAAATTTTGTCTTACCATACATTGTTC
This sequence comes from Candidatus Methanovirga procula, assembly GCA_031280375.1. GTDB lineage: Archaea > Methanobacteriota > Methanobacteria > Methanobacteriales > Methanobacteriaceae > Methanovirga > Methanovirga procula. Next base: position 9,132 of record JAITGU010000060.1, read on the forward strand.
AATACATCTTCTAATTTTTATATTGTCAAATAATTGAATATGACTAATCAAACAATCTTAACTGCTTCGTATGCAATGTAGAATATTTATTCTTTGTTTTTTCAGGTAGATCTAAATAATTTTCTAATTCAAACTTTTCAAACTCAATTCTTTTTTCTTTAGGAATATAAACACAAATATCTGGATAATTAAATCTGGCGTCTTTTAAGGCATCTACAATACTTGATATATCACTTAAATTGAACAATCTATCTCCAAAAGCAACTTGAGTTTTCATTTCACTGAACTTAGGATACTCTGGAATATTAATAATAACATATTTTTTATCTATCTCTAAATCTTCACTTATCTCTTCCTCACATTTTCTAAGTGTATCTTCTTTGATTTTAAAAATGTCTTGTGGTCTGGCAAACTCATTTAAGCGAATAGAACTTAGGATTTTTAAAAGGTTTCTATTATCTAACCTTGTAATAATATCTTTTATAAATCCATCACTATTTCTACAAAGAGAAATAATATCCATATCATCGTAGTTATAAAAGTCTTCAGTTTTTAAGATATTTTTTTTAACTATTTCTTTTAAACACCTTCTAAACATTGCATTTATTATTCTTGTGGTATGATGTTGGTATACACTTGGGTACATTTGATATCTTGCTACAAGTGCTGATTCAGCTGCTTGTATTCCTTTTTTATCCAAAATTAGATAATTTTTTAATTTTAAATTAGATATTATTCTATCTATATCAATTACTCCATAAGCTACACCAGTATAATGTGAATCTCTTATTAAATAGTCCATTCTATCCACATCAAGTTCCCCTGATACAATAGGACCTAATTCTCCTTTTCCATTTATAATATCTATAATTTCCTTTGTATCAAATTCTTCACTTAAAACATCATTTAATGAGGTTTTTTCAATAACTTTAGCAGATAATTCTTCATGTCTAATATCTAAAACATTTTCTGAAGCATGTGAAAATGGGCCGTGACCAATATCGTGTAACATTGAAGCCATTCTAACAAGTTTTTTCTTGTAATCACTTAAGTTAAGATGATCACTTAATTTTGATCCAAGATACATAGTTCCGATTGAATGCTCAAATCTTGAATGATTTGCCCCAGGATATATTAAATATGTGAATCCTAACTGTTTTATTCTTCTAAGACGTTGAAATTGTGGACAATCCATTACTTTAACTTCAAAATCATTTAAAGAAAACTCTCCATGGACACTATCTTTAATCAATCTACCAGTTTTCATTACAATCATCCATTATTTCTCTACAATAGATCATTCATCATTAATTCATCCAATAATTCATTGTTTATTTAATTAACAAGATAGTATTAATATTTTGATAATATTGCTAATAGTAATTATCATGTTTTGCAAAATTAATTATTTTGAACTTAACTAAAAAATGGAATTTCTATTGATTTTTTTAACTTGATTAAAGTTCTTAAATTTCATTTTTAAATTATTAGAATTGCATTATTTTTTTTTATAAATAATCTTATAAAAATTAATTTAATAAAATAAAGTTATTATTTATAAAATTTTTTATTTTATAAATAGTAAAATCATTTTCTTAAAACTAATATATTTTGTTAGTTTGGAAAATAACTTTTGATGAACCT
>JAITGU010000078.1 GCA_031280375.1 Candidatus Methanovirga procula
TCATGAATACCCAAAAAATCAGCTTTTTCAATTCCAACTATGTCTCCTTTATATAAAACGGGTTCCATACTTTCTGAAACAACCACATTCAAATGCTGAGAAACTATTAAACCAATAATTATTATAACTGCATAAATTATTATTTTTTTTATTATTTTTTTTTTATTAATATCCATTAAGCACCTCTTCATATATTTTAATAAAAGATGAGGTTGTAAACTTTTGTGGAGGTTTTTCAATTTTCATGGTTTCTTTATATATAAAAATGGATTTTCATGAAAACCTCCACACTTTTTGACAACCTCTAAAAGATTTATCCACACCCATAAATCTAAATAGTATTTTTAAAAAAAATACAGGCAATATTATTATAAGAGGCTGTCCAACAATACAGATTTTATGAAAAATAAGTTGCTCCATTTTCAGTTTAAACACTTGTACAACATTATTTTTCGCATGAAAATATTGTTAGACAACCTCATAATTCTAAAAAAAAAGAATAAAACCTCATAATTCTAAAAAAAAGAATAATATTGATCATAATAATGACTTTTGATAATATATATAATAAACTTAATTATATAAGCTTTCATGATAATTAGTATAATAGAGAGTTGAGACTGTAAAAAAGTGTGGAGGTCTTTATGAAAATCCATGTTTTATAAACGAAAATCAAAGATTTTCTAAATTATAAAATAAAAAATTTTATAATTAAAGAAAATAAAAAATTTTCTAAGTTAAAACAAGTTTTAACTAAAGAAAAACTTCGTTTTTCTAACTTATAAAATCAAAGATTTTATAACTAAAGATAATCGAAGATTATCTAAATTCAAAATAAAAAATTTTGAATTAAAGAAAACCATGAAAAATTAAAAAACCTCCATAAAAATTTACAAGCTCCTTAAAAGTAAACAATTTAATAATACAAAATATTTTAATGTATATTACATAATAATTTAATATATAATAAATTATAATCAAAAAATAGAGTTTTTAATGAATGAAATGCAAACTAAATTAATGATTTACGAATAATACTATATATTTAATATTAAATCTAATACTACGAAATTAGCTATTATAGAATTAATATATTGTTATATAACTTCAATTTAAAAAATAAGTTAACGGAAATATTATGTTGAATATGGAATTATGTGGAATTAAATTAGAAAATCCATTACTTTTGGCTGCAGGTATTTTAGGAACTACTGCTGCTTCAATGAATAGAGTCTTAGATGCTGGTGCTGGTGGAGTTGTTACAAAATCTTTCTCTAAAGAACCTAATAAAGGATATAACAATCCTACAATCGCAGAGGTTGAAGGTGGAATAATAAATGCTGTGGGTCTTTCAAGTCCAGGGGTTGAATTATTCAAAGAAGAACTATCACTAATTAACAGAGAAAGAAAAACAGAAAAAAGTGGAAAAAATAATCCCAATAAAATAGCTATTGCCTCCATATACGGTTCCACACCAGATGAATTTAATTATGTGGCATCTAAAATTGGAGATTTAATTGATATGATTGAATTGAATATTTCATGCCCTCATGCAATGGTGGGATATGGTTCAGCTATTGGTCAATGCCCAGATAATACATTTGATGTTGTGAATGCGGTTAAAAATAATGTTTCAGTTCCTGTACTCACTAAATTAACACCTAATGTGACAGATATTAAAGAAATAGCTTTATCTGCTCAAGAAGCAGGTAGTGACGGAATAACTGTAATTAACTCGCTTGGTCCTGGAATGAAGATTGATATTAATGCTGGTGTCCCAATACTTAAAAATAAGTTTGGTGGTCTTTCTGGTCCAGCTATTAAACCAATAGCTATTAAATATGTTTATGATTTGTATGAGGATTTAGATATTCCTATTGTTGGTGTTGGTGGTATTAGAACATTTGAAGATGTTGTTGAATTTTTATATGCTGGTTCGTCTGCAGTTCAAATTGGAACAGCTATAATGTATGAAGGTTTAGAAATATTTTCTCAAATAAATCATAATTTAATCAAGTTTATGGAAGATAAAGGTTTTAAATCCATTGATGAAATGGTAGGTTATGCTCATTAAACAGGAAGTGGAGTAAATAGCTATTAGAAATTATATTAAAATGAAGTGGATTAAATGAAAAATGAATATAAAATTTTAGAAATAAAGGATATAATCATTAACACCCAAACAATAAAAACATTTATCTTTGACTGGAAAATGGAAAAAGATGAAATACCTAATCCTGGACAATTTATGATGATTTGGAATTTTAATGGAGAAAGTGATGAGAAACCTATGTCAGTATCTAAAATAGATTTAGATAATGAGGAAATTGGAATCACAGTTAAAAATATTGGGGAATTTACAAATAACTTACATTCACTTAAAATTGGGGATGAATTGGGTATTAGGGGACCTTATGGTAACCATTTCAAACTAAATGGAGATAATATTATAGCTATTGGAGGAGGAGTTGGTATGGCACCTCTAAGATCTTTTGTTGAACATGCTAAATCAGAAAATAAAAATGTTGATGTGGTTGTTGCCTCAGTCACACAATGTGAACTTTTATTTGAGGAAGATTTCAAAAAATTGGGAGTCAATGTTTTTACATCCACCGATGATGGAACTTGTGGATACAAAGGTTTTGCTACTCATAGAACTATTGATTTACTTAAAAGTAGAAACTATGATATGGCAATTGTGTGTGGTCCAGAGATAATGATGAAAGGAATTTTTAATATTCTTGAAGATAATAATATTCCTGGACAATATTCTATGGAGAGATATATGAAATGTGCCATAGGCATCTGTGGACAATGTTGTGTTGATAATACTGGATGGAGAGTTTGTATAGAAGGTCCAATATTTTCATCAGAAGAAATTAAACAGATTACAGAATTTGGAAATTATCATAGAAATGGAGCAGGGATTAAATAAATAAGAAATAGATCAATGTATTCAATTAAATAATTTATTCAACAGATTTTAATTTTATATAATCAATATTCTTTAATATTATTTTTAAAGTTTAACTATTAATTTTTTTATTAAAGTAAATTACAAAAAACTTTATTTGAAAAAATAAGAAAACAGAATTGATAGTTGTGGAATATTATTTATTAAATTAATTTATAATAAAAAATATTCGCGAAAAATGAAATTAATACTTTCAATGAGAGATTATTTATATCATTAACAATATAATATTTATTAATATATCATTAATCTGAACAAAATCATTATCCAAGTTTATAATTTGTATAAAAAGATAATAATAAAAAAAAATATTCAATGATTAATATGAAAAATAAAATTATTGTAATATCTGTTTTAGTATTAGTAATTGCTATTAGCGGATGTGTTAACTCAGATATGGAAAATATTAATCAGATCATACCAAAGTTAAATGATAATATAAAAAATGGTGATTCAAATTTTAATCTTGCTGTTGATGGATTAAATACGAATAAAACTGATGTTGCAGAGGTCAAAGTAAAAACAGCTATTGAAAAATTTAATAATGCTAAAACTAACATTGATGAGATACAAAAAAACTACAAAAGTCTAAATAACACAAAATACATTAATTACATTGATTTAATATCAGAAGAATTGGATTATAAGGTTAATGCGAGTTTAGCTCTACAATCTGCTATTAGGACACCAAGTAATAATAGACAGTTATTTAATGAGTATGTTAGCTATGCAAACTCATGGATGTTGAAAGGATTCTATACTCAAGATGAAAGAAATAGTTTAGTTTTGAATAATCCAAATTTATTTAATTAAAATTAGTTAAATAAATTTCTTTAATACAGTTGGAGGAATAATATTTGAATAAAATAAAAATTGCTATTGTTGGGATGGGAAATTGTGCAAGTTCATTAATTCAAGGAATTAATTATTACACCAAAAAAGAAGAAAAAAATATCACTGGGCTTATACATTGGAAAATTGGAAAATACTTACCATCAGATATTGAAGTAGTTGCAGCATTTGATGTAGATAAAAGAAAAGTAAATAAAACCATAGATGAAGCAATTTTTGCAGAACCAAACTGTACCACAATATTTCAAAAAGAAATACCAAAAACAGATGTTAAAGTTTCAATGGGATATGTTTTAGATGGTATTGCTCCACACATGAAAAATCACGATGAAAGAAATAGTTTTGCTGTTTCTAATGAACAGTCAGTTGATGTGGTTTCTGTTCTTAAAGAAAGTGGAGCTGAAATTCTCATAAACTATCTTCCAGTAGGCTCAGAAAAAGCAGCAAGATTCTATGCTGAGAAAGCTTTAGAAGCAGGAATCGCTTTCATAAATTGTATGCCAGTTTTTATAGTGAGCGATGAAAAATGGAGCGAAAAATTCAAATCCAAAGGAATTCCAATAGTTGGAGATGATATTAAAGCTCAAATAGGAGCCACAATAACACACAGAACATTAGTGAATTTATTCAGAGAAAGAGGCGTGAAATTGGATAGAACATACCAATTAAACACAGGAGGAAACACAGATTTCCTTAACATGCTTAACAGAGATCGTTTAAGTTCTAAAAAAGAATCTAAAACAGAAGCCGTTCAATCTGTTATTGGGGAAAGACTATCTTCAGAAAACATTCATATAGGTCCAAGTGATTATGTCCCATGGCAAAAAGACAATAAAGTATGTTACTTAAGAATGGAAGGTCGTACATTTGGTGATGTTCCAATGAACATTGAATTAAGACTAAGTGTTGAAGACTCTCCAAATTCAGCAGCCTGTGTAATTGATGCTATAAGATGTTGTAAATTAGCTATTGATAGAGGAATAGGTGGAGAATTAACAGCTATTTCTTCTTATGTGATGAAACACCCTACACACCAATTCACTGATGAAATAGCTGCTCAAAATCTTAATGACTTTATTGAAGGTAAAATAGAAAGATAAAACATTACCCCAATTTTTATTTGTTGTAATTGAAAATAGTTAATGAATGTTCTATTATAAAGGTTTTGTACTTGAGGATGGGACACGGTTAAAATGTACATATTTTGGTTGGGGAGGTCATCTTTACAAAAGTTAAAATCCAATATATTAATCAATGTATGTGGTTTTAAATTATTTATTTCGCCTTTTTTAGCTGAGTTGGAGTATTCTCTTGCAAGATACAGTAAACTTCTTTTTTTGAAGTGGTATTGATTTTGTCTTTGCACTTATATTATGAAGTGTCTTCCATCTGATGAAGCTGATCTTAAATCAAGGATACAATTTTTTTTGCCTTTAACTTCAGCTGAAATTAGTTTATTTTCAATAATCTCTACAAACTCAATCGAGTCATTGTTTCCTCTGAGCACGGCATTGATGAATGATTTTAGCTGTTTTTCCATGCCCTCACTTGCCATATACTAAGAGAACAAAAAGTCATCCAACGGATCAAAGTATCCTGTAGTAATAATATATTCCTCCATAAAATATTTTTTTTCAACAAATATTTTTTTTCATTGAATAATATTTTATTTTGTATTAATCATATATGAGTATTACTTTTAAGAAAATTAATATTTTCAAAAGACATTAATATTTTAAAAAAAAAATATAATTTCACTAAAATTTTGCAAGTTACAAATTTTTCTAATAATTGAGGGTGTCTAACAGCTCAAGCTTTTAAAAAATTACTTGCTCCATTTCCAATACAAAGATTTACACGGCTTATTTTTCATCTGAAGATAATTGTTAGACAGACTCTATACTTTTAAAAAAAGCTTTATTTCAAAGTAAATAATGAAAATTATCTAATAGTTGATTTAAAATAAGAAAAAGTAGTTAATGGTTTATGAAATCCATTTAATAAATAAAAAAAAATGGAAATTAATCAGTGATAACTCCATTCCTATCAATGAATAAAAAAAATGATTTAGAACTATCATTGAAGTTACAAATGAAAACTCTAAAACCATAAACTCCATAATGAACATTAGATATGTACTCTGGAGTTTGTGGAACAAGACCATTCCCATTATCATGAAAATTATCTTTGAGATAAGAAGATATTAGGCTTCTTGCCTTATCTTTAGTTAAAAAATCTGGAGTGCAAGTACCATTCTGCCCATCAACAAAAACATTTCCAATAGTCCTATTGACATTCACATCAAAAACAGGGAAAATATAAGTGTTGTTTTCATAGCAATAAGTACCATCCTGAACAACACAATCAGACCTAAGGAAAGTACAAACATTGTTACTTGCTATGTCTTTTGCATCATCCATACTTAAATTGGGATTAGATGCAGATATAAAACCAGCTACATTAACAAAGCAAAAAATAGCTATTGTTATTACAAAAAACTTTTTAAAATTTTGTGATTTCATTTTAAACACCGACAAACAAATATTTTTAAAATATCTTGTTTACTCAAACAATATCTTACTCAAGATTTTATTATTCAAGTGATTTATTTACTTGAATATTATCTAAACATTTATTTGAGCATATTATTGTATTCAAATATTTTAAATTAAGTCCTATCTTTCAAAAACATAATAAAAAATATCTGAATTAAACGGGTTTAAAATAGATAATGACTATTATGATGAAAGATGGATCAATTCTTCAAACACTATGCTATTTTCACTTACAACATTAATATCAAAAGTTAAGGAATTATTATAACCAAAACCTGACGAATTAATGATAATTAAGCTTATTAAGCATACAGCAACAATCAAGCATTTTATGTTGCTTCTTACAGACAGCATATAAATCCATACAATTATTTTTTCTAATATTAATGCCAAAAAGACATTGAACATACTTAACTAATTTCACCTTTAATTTATTAATTATAACCATTTACCTTGATTATAAATAGCACATATATTTTTTAATTAATAAACAATCTGTTGTAAGCTTTAGGTACAATATCTCAAATATAACAATGATTAATTTTTTTCATATCATCATACTTAATAGCTATTTACAAATTGTTAAACATAATATAGATTACATAATATATAAAGTTTTCTATTTTAATAAAAACTTGAATTACTAAGTTTAATGATATAAATTAATATTATTGGTTGTTTAAAAGGTTCAATATTGAATATAAGGAATAAAATATATTTATTTAAAAATAATTGAAATACTTTATACTCATCTGTTTCAAACAAGTGTGTTCATCACTTTTTTCATAAATTCTATCTTTAATTTTTTGTTTATTATCTGATACTATTAGAATATCTATATCCAAATATTTTCGTTGTCTTTGAACATTTAAAATAGTATTATTAAGCAAATCATGTTTTTATATCATATTTTTACTCACATTATTTATTATAATATTTTATCAATTTTTTATAATATTTATTAAAAAAGATATTTTATTCAATTAAACAAATAATTGAAATAAAATAGCATTATATTTTATTTAAAAGTTAGTGTTGCACAATTAATTTTTTAATCCTGTTTAAAATAGTTAGATTTATATTATAACTAAACACAACATAATAATATAAGAAACAAAAAATAATCGTAGGTATGAATTATGACTATCAAAGAGCACAATAAAAATATGGAGTTTTTAATGCCGAAAACTAAGAGGTCATGTTGAACCATCTGATAATTGTCTTTTAGTGGAAAAAGTCATAGACTCTATGAAAGACACGAAAAGGTACAAAAAAGAGTTCAAAAATATAAAAAAGCTCATAAAGTTTAAACCTGGCAGGCTGCTTATAATATGGAATATGATGTTAACTATAATAATAGCTGGTGCTATTGATGGTATTTTTCAGTTCGTAGGTTATCCAAAGCTGTTAAAAGAGATGTTGCTTACATATACTTATCTGGTCATCAAATGCCAGATCATTCCACAATCAGCAGATTTAAAAATGAACACATAAGAATTGATTAAGTATGTTTTTGAATCCACTGTTGAATTAGCTAAAGAAGCTGGATATGCTTAATTTAAGTCGTATAGCTATTGATGGATCCAAATATAAAGCAAATGCAGGATTAAACAAGAGAATTCTTGCTAAAGAGAACTTCTTACCTGAAGATGCTTTTAGAAAGACTATTTACAGCCTAAAAGTAAGAAGATGAAATTTACGGTGACGAAGACAGAGGCAATTACGGAAGACCTTCAAACACAAAATAAAGTGAACAACCTTATTAAAAAGCAATTAAAAGAAGATTTTGATTCTGAAATGACTTTCACAGAACCTAATAAAAGTTGATCAGGAAAAAATTGATGAAGCTATTGATGAAGCTATCAAAGATGATGCTAAGGTTGTTAGCACTTACGGATAAAGAAGCTCGTCTTTATGAAATCCCATAATCAAGCAGGGTTCTTTTTCAATGTTCAACATGTAGTTGATGGTAACCATATTCATCATAGCCATAGATTATTAACAATGAATCAAATGATTACAACGCTTTTATACCCTTTATAAAGAATCAAATGATGAATATATGGTGGTTTACCTGAAAATTGTCCAGATTTTAGCAGATAACAGGATATATTCAAATAAAAGAAAACATATGAATACTGCGAAAGTAACAACATCGATGATATATAATCCAAAGCAGACATACTATCAACCTTAAACAACAATAAAAATCCTATAGATGATTTTTCACTTCTCATACTTCTAACTATAACACAAAAACAAGGATACATTTGTCCAGGAAACCCAAATATACTAACACACACATGGAAAAACACCAAAAACAGACATATACTACACCACTCAAATGTTTTACAATGCCAATTCAAAGAAAAAATGCACACCTAAAAAATAGAGATATCGAAGAATATACAATAATTATACAGACAGAAAAAAGAATGATTGGATAAAATGAGTCAAGTACTCATCAAAAAGCATTTATAAGCATCGTATGGGTATGTTGAACATACATTGGGGCATGATAAACACAATTTAAAATGTAGGCAAGTAGACCCTCATAGGATATGGAAAAAATCAAAACAGAAAAGCAACTGAGAGCCATAAATTACAATATCAATCGATATGCTAAATTATTAAAAGAAAATACAGCCAAAAAAGAGCCTGTTGCACCTGTTAAGTCATCACAGTTAACACTTCCACAAACCTTAAATATAGAAATTAAAAATAGATTTGATAATTATAATAGTTGCAATAAAACTATGTTGAATTATGATAAGCTACATTCAAGCGAATATTGTAAGTGTTTAATTTAGAGTTCTTTTTTCAAAAATCTTAAAAATACTCATCAACCATCATATATTCACAACAATGAATATCAGAATTAGAGGAAAATATCAAAATAATTGTGCAACATCATCTCAACAACAATCATCAATTTTAGGTGAAATTTTCCAAAAATTGAATGCTTAATTTTTCCTTTCTAAACTCTTTAATCTCCAATAATGGGGGAGGGGAGGGATAGTGTTTTATTGATTATGGATAGATTTAAATTCTATTTTTTATTTTAGTCCTATTTTAATAACTTTTTATTAAATTAAACAGGATTTAATAAGTTTTATTTTCAAAAATTAAGACGAAACATTTATATATAGAAAATTTCAATGTTAATTATGAAGATGGTTCCTGATCACAATATTTATTTTCAGAATATATTCTGTCATGTAATCATCTTCGAAATTTAAAGAACTATGGTAAAAATATAATATGAAAAGGTTTTTTCTAAGAAGACATGATTTAATCTTTTCAAGATTAAAAATCATTATTCTTCAGTAAACTGCTAAACTTTACCTAACTCGTTTGCAAAAAGAATAATAAATTGCAATAAATTGTCATATGAGAATATGTATGTAATGAAATATCGTATTTCAGTTGAATAAATTGAATATATATGGATGGAGGGAAAAAATGAATCCACAGATTGAGAGTAATAATTACTGTTTTTTGTGTCTTGGTTGTATTCTTATTCCAGGAATAGAAGTAGCATTTGCCACTGCTACTTTGATAAATAACTATACTTAATGATTCACAAAATGAAGAATAATAGGAAAAACTTTATTATTTATATGCAGTAGTTTTGGTAAATTTTAGAATCAAAACACTGTAATATCTTTTTTCAGTGCTTAATGA
>JAITGU010000093.1 GCA_031280375.1 Candidatus Methanovirga procula
TCGTGGGTTATTCCGCAGATTGTGGAGTAGTCCTTATCTAAGGTTAGTTCTGTTAGGTTGTTGAATTTTGAGAATATGGATGTTTTTGTGAATTTGCTGATTCCTATGATGAAGACAAACTTAATGTATTCTTCTGAATTTTTTAAAACATTGTAGAAGTTTTGTAATATTTCACGGTTTTCATCAGCTAACTTATTATTATTTATATTGTTGATTATTGGTGCATCATATTCATCAATTAAAACAACAATTTCATTAGTTTTACTAAGTTTTGATAATTCTTCAATTAAATTCTTAAATTTAAGCATGTAGGATTTTTCTTCACTCAATTCAATATTGTTCTTTTTAGCAATATCGTTAATCAATCCTAAAATATCTTTTTCTAAATTTAATGAACTGCTATTCAACAAATCATTCATATAAATTCTTAACACTGGATACTCAATCCATTCCTTCCAGTTGTCATAAATATAAGTGTTTTTAAATAAGTTTTTATTGCATTGAAAGAAATTCTCTAAGGTTGAAACAAAAAGTGTTTTTCCAAATCTTCTTGGTCGGGATAGAAAATAATATTTTCTGCCTTGATCCAGCATTTTCTTTATGAACTTTGTCTTATCAACATAAATTTTATCTTGTTTAATTATATCATCAAACTCAGATAAACCTAAAGATAATTTATTCATAATGTTCTCTTTTTCCATTATTAATCACCAAAATATAATGTCTGTTAGTTTAAATATTTAATAATATAATTTATATAATTTAGTAATTAATAGTTTAATCCTATAGTTTCATATTGCTTGGTTAATAAATCATGTTTTTTTTAATATAGATTATTTTTCAGGAGTTTATTATTTCTATTTTGCATTTTACTTCGGTTAAAGTGTTTTTTTCGTTGATTTTAACATCTTTGAATGCTAAAGCGAGTAAAATCACGAGAAATTTTTTATTTCTATAAAGTCTGTAGTATTGTTTTTCATGGATTTGATTTAAGGCTTCATCAACTAATTCATTAATGGGTTTTCTTTGGTTTTGGGTGTATTTTACTTCGCAGACAACAACATGTTCTCCATCTCTGAAAGTGGCATCAATTCTACCTTGGCTAATAGCTACCTCACCTTTAGTTTTAAAGCCCATGTATTCTAAGAGTTTTAAGAATATTGTTTGTTTAAGTTTCCATCTGTCTCTTTTGTTGGTAAGGTTAAGGTAGTATGGGATTTCACCGAATTGTATTTCTAAGTAATCAGATAAGCTTTTGCAGTCACCATTTTTAATATCTTCCCATAGTTGCTTATGAGAGTTAATAATGTCTTTTTCAACTTCACTTAAATAAAAATCAATTAAATTATCTTCATAGGCTTGTTTAACTTCAAAATTAGGGATTTTAAGGGAATATGATTTCTTATTGTTTTTGTCTTTAAATTTTTTATCAATTGTTAGATAACCACCTTGAAAAAGCAATGAAATATCCTTTATTTTTAATGGGTCGATTTCGTTTAAATCACTTTCACTTAAGATAATGTTTTTAAAATCCATGTTCATTGTTCTTTCTTTCAGTATATTTACTAAGAAGTGTGGTGTGCCTGTTGAAAACCAGTATTGTGAAAATTCGCCATTTTTTAATGCTGATAGTGTGGAGAATGGGTTGAAGACCTTTTTTTCTCCATCAAAGCTGTAACCATCATACCAATGATTAAATTCATTTATTACCTCATTGTAGTTTATGTTGTTTTTCTCAGCAAAAGCATATAAATAGTTTTGATAATTTTCTATTAATTCATCGTGAGTTATGCCACAAATAGTGGAATAGTCATTTAGTAATGTTATGTCTGTTGGGTTGTTTAGTTTAGAGAAAATTGATGTGTGTATGAATTTACTAATTCCTGTTATGAAAATGAAATCAATGTATTCATCCGAATTTTTTAATCCTAAATAAAAGCTTTGAAGTGTTCTACGATTAGCATCAACTAAATCTTTATTATTTATGTTATCCAATATTGGAGTATCATACTCATCAACCAAAATAACAACTTTTTTGTTATATTTCTTATAAATTTTAAGTATTAATTCTGTTAATTTATCATTAGGGTATTCTCCCTTAAGTTTGATTGAAAAATCTTCTGCTATTAAATCCATATGGAAATTTAAAGAGTTGATAAATTTTTCATGATTTTCATTAAATGGTTTCGATAAATCCAAATGTATTATTGGATATGATTTATCCCAGTTCCAATGATCATAAATATAAAAACCTTCAAATAATTCTCTACTCCCAGAGAAAAGACTTTTCAAAGTGCTGACTAATAAAGATTTTCCAAATCTTCTTGGACGAGACAAGAAAACTATTTTTTCATTATGTATTAATTCATGAATTTCCTTTGTTTTATCAACATATAAGTAGTTGTTTTCTATTAAAAACTCAAATGTTTGTGTACCTACACAAATTTTTTTTAAATCTTTAGGTTTTGAAAGTTTTTCATTGTATTTCATGATAACCTCTCAAAATATTTTTAAAATATATGAGTCAAATCTATTTCCAAGTTTTTCACTACAATATCTTCTATTGATAAATATTCTTTGGTTTGTATTGTTTATAAAATTTCTGATTTAAATATGTAAAAAATTAGATGATTAAATATAATTTCTTTAAAATTTTATTTAATAAGTAATATTTATTTAAATATTATAAAATTAATTATTATTTATTTATATAAATTTAACTGAGGCTGTAAGTTTTTATTATTATATGTGTTTTTTATCTTTTGTGGCTGTGCAACAATTATTTTTGTTCAGTTATCATATATATTAAGTTGAACAATTAAGTAGATTTTAAAATAAAAATATACTTTTTATAATTATTTAACTAAATGATATAACATTGTTCATTGAAATTAGAATTATTGCACAGCCTATTTTATTATATTATTATTTTATCTATAAATTATTAAATCCAGAATTGTTGTTGCAAAGGATTTTATTAACTTTATTCTATTTAATAGTTCATATTTCTCATTTTTTACTTTATAATGATTTACCGTAAAATATTTATTCTATCATATTTTATAATATCTTTTTAATATTTGATAATTGTATCCACTTATGGTTTCCTCTATATAGAACCTTAATATTTTCATGTTTGATTTCTAAAATCTCACTTAAATATGATTCATTATTATAATTAAATATCACATGTTTTCCAACAGATATTTTTCCTAACTGGTTTTTATGGAGTGATGAATCATCCTTATTAGAATTTTTTGGAGTCTTCATTTTTTTATTGAAATCATTATTTAATTTATTTTCTATCTTCTCTGTTTTATTCTTTAAGTTATTGTTTAAACTACTTGTTTTAACTTGTTTATTAGAATTCTTATTCAATGGTTCATAATCTAAAGAATTATTTTCATTCTTTTTTTTCAATGGTTCGCCCATATTTTCAGTTAGAAAAGAGATTTTTGGTTTTGGTTTCTTTGGTATGGGATTATAATTTTTAGATAGTTTATTATTCTCTTTAAAGTTATCTACAAGATCTTTATGATTTTTCATCATAGGTTCTTCCCATTTTTTCGCGACAAAATCAAATTTTTCTTTATCATCAATTTTTAACTTATTATCTTTACTTAACTCATTATCTTTTTCTATTTTATTATCATTTAGTTTGCCATTATTGTCTGAATCAATGCCTTTATCTAATTTAGTATCTTTATTATTTAATTCATTGTTTTTATTTAGATTAGTATCATTTAATCCAGTATTTTCATTTTTTATCCAATGAACAATTTTTTTATCTTCTTTTTTATCTTTTAGTCTATTATTTTCAAATTTTTGATGATTGATGTCAAGGTTTTTATTAGTATTAACTAAATTTTTATTTAAGCCTTCATTAAACCTTTTAGCTCCATGTTTAGGAACTATTGAAAAATCATTTTTATTATTTTTTTTCAAATCTAAATTTGAAGATTTTTTATTTTTAGTAAATGAATTTATTTTGTTTTTAATAGGATGTGTTTTGTCTTTAATACTTTTAACTTTATTTATGATGTTTGGATAAGTTTTTTCAATGTATTCTACTTTATTTTTTAAATTTGGTTTGATTTTTTTATTAATATTTGGTTTCTCATTTTTAAATGAAGAGTCTACTTTTTCTTTAAGGAAAGGATAAATCCATTTTTTAATGTAAGGATAGAATAACATTGTTAGCATAACAATGACCCCTATTATTGATAATATTAAAATAAGTTCTAAGATTTCACGAGGTATCATATTATTCACAGTCATGATATTTTATTAAGAAATGAGTTCATTGATAGTGTATTTTTCATTGTTGGTTATTATTAATTTAGTTATTATTTATAAAATTAAGTTTTAAATTTTATTAGGTTTTAAATTTTGGCATGACTCTAAACGATATATATTTATCATAATATTGTATTTTTTAATGTATAAATAATTTTTTAAATTTATTATATTTAGTAGATATATTTTTTTATATCTTTTCTTTATTTTTAATATTTAACTTTTTTAATGTTTATTTTTGCTTTAAATATGTTATTTATTTATTAATTTTTTTATCAAAATAAAATCGTGGACACTGTCTAAAGTTTTACTGATAAGATATTTTGAAATCAATAATTTTGTATATTTATGTGAATATAAATTTTTGCTATTTTTTAGTTTTATTTGTAAATGAAAGTTAATTTCTATTAAAAATTCCATATTTTTTGATATTATGGAAATTACAGAAAATTTGAATATATTTTCTTTAATAAATTTATTTGGCGATTTTTTGTTTATCTTAAATGATAATAATATCAATAAACTTTCATCAGTAAAAATTTGGACAATGCCAATCGTGTTTGTTTTTTTAAAAAAAAAATGCAGATAAGTTGAATTTTGAAAATAAGAGATATAAAAAATAAGAGATAATTAAATGTTTAAATAGCTTTTAAATTGAGACTGTAAAAAAGTGTGGAGGTTTTCATGACCCCCCATGTTTTATATAAACGAAAATAAAAAAAATTTTCTAAATTCAAAACGGAGCATTAATTCTTCTAAATTGAAAAACAAATTTTCAATAATAAAAAATTTTAAATTAAAGAAATCATGAAAAATTAAAAAACTTCCACAAAAATTTACAACCTCTTAGCAATTAACTTTAATTATAGTCATTTTTGTAAAATTTTATAAAATTAAAAATTAAATTTTAATTTATCATATTTCCATTCTTATTTTTTGAAAATATAATTTATAATTGTTATAATATGAAAAAATAAAGATTAATTAATAAATTTATTAAAAATGTAAATATTTTATAAAAAAATTGAAGATAATCAAAGATTATCTAACTTAAAAATTAAAATTTTTAAGTGAAAAAATTATTAAAATTATATAAAAAAGTATGGAGGTTAGTGAAATAACCTCAAAAAAAAGTTTTTATAATTTCATTGCATAATATCTAATTTATCCGAAATGGTGCATATTTTGTGGTCTATTTCTACTGAACTTAGCTATGGTATCTGAATCTACATTTTGAACTCCTTTATTAGAACAAATAGCTCCACCAGAA
>JAITGU010000112.1 GCA_031280375.1 Candidatus Methanovirga procula
TTAGGACCTCTTTTTCCCATAAATAATCACCAAAAACGAATATTAATTATATTTATGTAATTATTTATGCATAAACTCCTATATAAATATATCAGTAAATTAAAGGACCACCATCTAAATATCATCACAAGAGAAATAGTAGATTTTATAAATGTTAAAACACAATAATAACTTGTATAATGTTAAATCTTCATAAAATATTATATAAAAATGCTAATATTTGTTATTAAATATTAAGGTGATTGTGTGTCATATGTAGATAATATTTTAAATGATTTAAAAAAGAAGAATTCAAATGAGCCAGAATTCATTGAAGCAGCAACCGAAATATTGGAATCCATCAAACCCATATTTGATGTTCATCCTGAATATGAAAAAAATTTTCTTTTAGAAAGATTTGTGGAACCAGAAAAGATAATAATGTTTAGAGTTCCTTGGGTTGATGATAAAGGAAATGTTCAAGTTGATAGAGGATATCGTGTTCAATTTAATAGTGCAATAGGCCCATATAAAGGAGGGCTTCGTTTTCATCCTACAGTTAACTTGTCTGTTCTAAAATTCTTGGCATTTGAACAAACACTTAAAAATAGTTTAACTGGTATGTCAATTGGTGGTGGAAAAGGAGGTAGTGACTTTGATCCTAAAGGCAGATCAGATGGTGAAGTTATGAGGTTCTGCCAAAGCTTTATGAGTGAATTACATAAATATATAGGTCCTGATACAGATATTCCTGCTGGAGATATGGGTGTCGGTGGAAGAGAAGTAGGTTATCTTTTTGGTGAATATAAAAGATTAGCTGATGTCCATGTTGCGGTTTTGACTGGAGCAGGACTTGAATTCGGTGGATCACTTGTTAGAAAGGAAGCAACTGGTTATGGACTTATTTACATCACTCAAAAAGCATTGAAACCACGTGGAGAAAGTTTTAAAGGAAAAGATGTTGTTATCTCAGGTTCTGGAAATGTAGCTATTTATGCTGCTGAAAAAGCAGCTTCAGTTGGTGCCAATGTAATAGCTATGTGCGATTCAAAAGGATATATCCACGATGAAAATGGTATTGATTTAGATGCTATAAAAGAAATCAAAGAAGTTAAAAGAGAAGGAATTTCAAAATATTTGGACTATCCAGATAAAAAGAAATCAGCTGAGTATGTAGGAGGTGGAACAATTTGGAATGTTCCCTGTGATATTGCTCTTCCTTGTGCAACTCAAAATGAGTTAAGTGAAGATTCTGCTAAGATTTTAGTTAAAAATGGAACTAAGTTCGTGGCTGAAGGAGCCAATATGCCTTCAACCAATGATGCAATTGATGTTTTCCTAAAAAATGATATTATGTATCTGCCAGGGAAAGCTGCAAATGCTGGTGGTGTTGCAACAAGTGCTCTTGAAATGGCTCAAAGGAGTTCAAGATTATCTTGGACATTTGATGAAGTTGATCAACGCTTAAAAAACATCATGGAAAATATTTATGTGAATATTGATAATGTTGCCCGTGAATATGGTTATGAAAACAATTATGTGATTGGAGCAAATATTGCTGGGTTTATAAAGGTCGCAAATGCAATGGTGGCTCAAGGAATAGTATAGTCTAAATTATCAATGTTTCAATCGGTTCAAGGTATAAACTCTTAAGTCGCGACAAACTTTCTATAAACTGTTTTTTTTTATTTGATATTAATTAAAAATGTTTTTCCTTGATTTTAATTATTAAAAATAGAATTTAAGTATAATAATTTTTACTAAAATTAAATTTTGCAAAATTAGATTTTAAACTATATATAAAATTAAAAATTACTGCTAATTGATGAAGTTCAACTTATTAAGGCAATTATTTATTTATTATAAAATCTAATTTTATACATGGAAAATCATGATCATACCTTAACTGTAAAATTAACTAAAACCACGATAAAAATTATTGCAAAAAATGATGAGAAGTCTGCAGAACATGAGATTCAGGTTAATCTTGTTTTAAGTTACTACTGGCGAAAAGACCTTCCAGTAGTGGAAAAATTTTTAGAATTGATAGAAATAGTTGTTAAAAATTCTGTTTCTCGTGTTTTTCCCCATGAAAAACTTAAAATAAAATATGGGTTAAAGGCAAATGACAATTTAGAAAGTGCTTCATCGATTTTCGTTAAATTTTTAGAAATTAAAGCAGATGGCACAGAATTTAAAATATTGGGGGAGTCTATTGTCCTTGGAGGGATTGATGAGCGAAATAGCTTGTCTAAATTTACAAGTTTCAGGCGAAAAATCAAAAAAGTGGTTGAAAAGGAATTGTAGAAACCTATATTTTCATCAAGTCTTACTTTATTAAACTCCAAATAAAATCTTTAAAAAAAATAAGTATTATAAAATTTGCTCAAACCTTTCTGATTCTGCTTTACAAATTGGACACTTACCTGGAGGCTGTTCTCTACCACATAGATATCCACAAACAAGACATCTGTAAATAGGAACTTTTAATTTTCCTAATCCTAATTCTCCACCACAGTTATCAGATGACTTTTGAGATTTTAGAGTAGATAATCTCCTGTCAGGAATAGAACCTAAACTTTTTTCTCCTTTTAAGACTTTTTCACTTACATAGAGCCCACAGAAACAAGATCCATAATCGTTCAAATCCGTGTCCCTATAATTACATGGACATATTATATCAAGGTCTTTTTTCTTATCTCCTGATGCTAATCTACAGGGGCATGCTCCATATCCATATCTATCCATGTTAACATTGATACTATCTAAAAGAGCTTGGACAAACTCTTTATCATCGTTTATAAAATATCCACTTTTTTCTGCACTTTTTTTAAATTCGTCGTAAGAGGTAAAATCAGACACAAATAAACCTCCGAGTATTATAGAATATCTACTAAATATTGATATTTTACTTATTATATGGAATAATATTAAATGCAGATTTTATTCAAATTTTGCTTTTATTTTATCTACTTCGTATCCTATTATAATGTCTTTATCATCAATGACTATTGTTGGAAAAGAAATATCTGGGTTCCACTTTTCTAATTCATTAACAACTTCATCTCTTTCAGGACCTGATGTTAAATCAACATAGATGTAATCATACTCAGTTTTTAACTCTTCTAACAACATTCTGGTTTTTCTACACCATTGGCAAGTACTTAAAGCAAATAAAATTACTTTCCCTTTATTTTCTCCATCAACATGCTCTAACTTCATCATATTCACCTCATCATTAGTTGAAATTTAATTATTTTAAAATTTATAATTTAAAACTCAAATAATTATATTAAACTATAATTTTTATAATATAAATATTTTGATATAAATATTTTGATAGATAGAATTTAAAATTCTTTTCTTTTTGATATTGATTTATATGTCGTTTATTTAAATAAATTTTTATTGATTATTTCTCTTAATTTAAGAATTAAAACTTTTTCATCAGGTTTTAATTTAAAAAAATATTATTAAAATCTTAGATATTAAAATTTCAGTTATTTAAATGGGATAAAATAAAAGAAACTAAGAGTCCTAAAGCCATTAAAAAACCTGTAAATTCATGAGTTTCGCTATAAGCATCTGGAAGTAAAACATCCGCTACTATAGATATTAAGGCTCCAGCGGCCACACCTAAAGCACCAGACAAGATATGATGATCTGTATGAGAGAACATGGTATAAGAAAGCAATGTTGAAAAAGCTGATAAAATCAATACAAAAGTCCAAACCTTAAAAATAGATTTTCCACTCCAACCTCCAAGCTTCATATTTCTTGAAGATGAAATACCTTCAAATAGATTAGCTATAAAAACAGCTATTAAGAGTGAAACACTGATTGGACCTCCAATAATGAGTATTAAACCAATAGCTATTGATTCTGGAATCCCGTCTAATAATGCACCTATAATAGTAATAATGCTTTCAATCTGATATTTATTGAATGATTTTTTGTATTTATGAGAATATACATTAAGTAAACCACTTTTTAATTTATTAAAACTTGAATTATTAATGCTTTCATCGTTATCACTATCTAAATAAACGCTATCCAAATTGTCACTATTTTTCGAAGCTTTCAAATTCTTATGTTCTTTAATGCTGAAATGGTTTAAGATTAGATCAACTAAGGTAAAAATTGTGACTCCAACGAAAAACCCTGTGATCATTGGTTCAAAACCACCGTAGTAGTATGCTTCGACAAGAAGGTCAAAACACACGGCTGAAGTTAGTATTCCTGTGGTAAATGCTAATGTAATAGCTATTACCTTTTTAGATATATTGAACCTATATCCAAAGAAAGCACCTATAATTAAGGATATACTACCTAAAATTCCCAATAATATTACTTGTAAATAGTTTAAGATCATTTTATCACTCTCAATAAATATTAACTAGTGCTCCAATATTTAATTTAATCCATATACTAAATTAATCGTACTATTATTATTAATATAGGTATTTATCTAATAAAAGATTAGCTATTTATTTCCTTCATTTTTCATTTTTTTTTAAGTACTTATTGCACAATTACCAAAAATCAAAGATTTTTGTAATTATGAGAGTTTCTATAAACTTAATTTAAACATATATTGATATGATGTTTTATTATTATTTTCATTTTTTCATTGGAAAATTCACATATATTTGTCTTTTGAAGGTCAATTTCATTACTA
>JAITGU010000133.1 GCA_031280375.1 Candidatus Methanovirga procula
TTTTGAATAAAAATCTTGTTCAACTGTTAATCTTTTTTTTTTAGCAGTTTATTCTTTCTATTTTCTAAAACTGTTTTTTCAATGGATCATATTATGTTTCAATTACTGAAAATCGAAGATTACTAAAAATTGAAGATTACTGAAAATTGAAGATTACTGAAAATTGAAGATTACTGAAAATCGAAGATTTTTGGTAATTTTCATAATTACAAAAATCAAAGATTTTTGGTAGTCAATAGCAACAAAAATATTCATTTTACAGTTTCTTTTATATTCATAGTCATATCTCTCGGGACTGCCTATATTTCATTGGAATATTCCTTCTATTATCATCAAGAAGTTGTTTAGGTTTTTCATCCAGACAAACAACTGGATATTTGGGATCATAATCTTTAGTATATAAATCTAAAAGATTTATACATTCTATCTCTGTATTCTTTATCCATTTTTTATGCACCACATTCTTTTAGTCCATGGCTTGGTGTTCGTTTTTTTAAAACAAATCTAACAGTTTCACGACTTAAAGCTTAAACCTTCTTTACTTTTGAGAGTTTCTGCTATAAGTCTGATAGTCCATTTTTTATTCCTTGTGGAGGTTTTGTGCAGGCTAATGCAACTATTCTATCTTCTTGTTTATCACTATATTTTTTGGCTGACCAGAGCGAGGATTATTCATTCAATGCTCTTCTTAAACCGCCTTCCAAATATTTTTTTTTAATTTGCATAATCGAATCGATGAACATCTAATTTTTCAGAGATTTCTTTTAGGTTTTTCACCATTATTAGCCAATAAAAGAACATTGGCTTTAAATTATTTCTCTTGCATTTTTCATGCCCTTCTTTTTAAATTCTTTTAAAAATTTGACTTCGTCATCTTTTAGTTTAATTTGTATAGCTTCCATACTTACATTACGAAAGTTCAACTATATAACTCATACATATAAACTATTATGTCATGACAATAGATTTCCGAGTAAAACGCTTTGGAATCAAGTTTAACAATATTTAAACTTCATTGCTACCAGATAAACTCAAAAAACCCATTAACAAAATCAACAATTTCCATAAAAAAAAAATATTTAAACTTCATACTACATAAATACCAACTTGACAGCATTGGTTTCAGATGTTAATTTTATTTATTCTTCGTAAATGACATCCATTGGACAGACTTCTAAACACATACCACAATTATTACATCCCTCTTTAATAGTTATTTTAAATCCTTGTTTTTCTATTACTCCAAGAGGGCAAGCATCTACACAGACACCACACTTTCCACAATTAGCTTCATCAATTTGCAATAAATCACCAAGTATTTAATTATCAGATATAAACTATTTCAACTGGATATCATTCAAACTTATTTTTTTTATACATTATAATTATTGGTATAATCACATATATATTATTTACTAATATTCACATGCATTATTATGGGATAATATCAAGTTATTGGTAATATTAGCCCATATTTATTTTGTAATATTATCTATTTGATAGTATTGAGCTATAATTCTTGAAAATAGGTCATTTATTCCTTATATTGATTATATGATATTGCTTTCTTTGCCTATATAAGGGACTTTTTCGAGTTCGTAGAGTTTTCTGAATATGTTTTCATTGTTTTTTTCTTCAAGGCTGTGGGCTATTAATCCTGGAAGCCTTCCTATTATAAACAAGCCAATACCATTTTCAGGTTGGAAACCTAAGTCTGACAAAATTCCTGCATTTATCCCGTCGATATTTAGTTTAATGTTTTTTTCCTGTAGGGTTTTTTCAATAGTTAATGCCAATTTTGTGTGAATTCCCACTAACTCTTCTTCAATAGCTAATTCTAAAATTTTTCTTGCTCTTGGGTCAGCATTATGGTATCTATGTCCAAAACCAGGAACATTTTTTTTCATTTCCCTGTATTGTTTGGTAATTTCAATAGCTATTGTGTCTATTTCTCCATCAGTCAGATTTTTATGATTTTCCACAGATTTTTGAAATAATTCCATTGCTTTTTCAATTGCTCCTGCATGATTAACTCCAAAAGAGAGTAGTGCCCCAGATAATGCAACATTTAAAGGTGAGCCTGATGAGGTTATTAATCTTGTGGCTTGTGTGCTTGGAGGAGTTAATCCATGATCACAGAAAGAGACTAATACATGATTAAACATTTTAAGTTCTTGGTGTGTTGGTAATTCACCTCTAAGAAGTAAAAACACAATTTCTGGATAGGTTAAATTAGCTATTAGTTCTTCTTGAGGGTATCCTTTAGTGGTTATTTTATTAGGCTCAATTTTAGTAATGGCTGTTCTCATTGATTGTTCTTCCATTTTAAAAATTTCCTTTATTTTTTTTGAATCCATCAAATATATCACACTGTTTAATTTTTATGTTTTTATATTGTTAATTTACTTTTTCATCTTTTTTAACTTTTAAATCCTTTTTTATCAAGAATTAATTTTTAAAAATACATGAGACTGTAAAAAAGTGTGGAGTTTTTCATGAAAATTCATGTTTTATATAAACGAAAATAAAAAATTTTCTAAATTCAAAATAAAAAAATTTTGAATTAAAGAAAACATGAAAAATTGA
>JAITGU010000147.1 GCA_031280375.1 Candidatus Methanovirga procula
ATGTGTCCTTTTTTTTATCGTGTAGGTGGTTGATTGTCTTGTACGATAGCTATTGTGCACGATTGGATCGTTCTCTATTTTTTTTTATATAAATTATGAACATTTTTCTTTTACTCAATAATGCCATATTTAACTATAATATGTAATGGTTCATTATAAAGGTTTGTATCGACGATGTTGATATGACCTAAAAATACCTCATTTTTCATTTTTTCAAACTAAAATCAACCCTTCAATACTTTTTACAAAAAAAATGGTATCTCCAAAAGAATAAACAAAATTTTGGCTTTGTAGAAATCATGTTAAGTATGACGGGATCACATTTATTGTATTAACATAGTACTTCTATTGTAGCTTTTAAAATTGTTAAAAACATCTTTTACCAGTTTATTCGTATGAAAAATCAAAAGCATAAAATACACTCAACATCAACTTATGACATTATCATGCTTAATAAAGCATTTTAAAAATTGATTACCGTCTTTTCACTCCGATAATTCAATATCAGAAAATACAAGTATTAACAGATTTAAAAGACAAACCTACATTACACTAAGTTTACAAAAATTCTTTAAAAAAATAGGATCGAATTTTATAAGATAAAAATGTTTAAATACCCAAATACACAATTTTAAAGATGCAATACCACCATATAAAGAAAAATCAAAAAATATAAACCAAAAAAGATTCATTAGAGAAAAGCTTATGACAGTGAAAAAATACACAAAGTCATACACTAAAATTAAACGCATCCAGCATGATACCACTTAAAAAAAAGAGCTAAAAAAAGACGAATACAGAATAGGAACAAAATCAATCTTCACTAAACCAAAATATCACCATAAAAACATAGTAGAAACAATAATAGCGGTTACAAAAAAAGAATATTGGAGATAAAAACTAAAACCGAAATGATCAACTAAGAAAATAAAGAAAACAAGCTAAAAAACACATGCTATGACATATACCACCACATAAAAGCATTTAATATAAAAAAAATTCAAATATGATTTCTACAAAGCCATTATTTCTTTATTTTTATAGAGGGTGTAAAAAAGTGTGGAGTTTTTTTCGATTTTTGAAAAAAATCGAAAATCATCATGTGCCTTTATTTTACTAAAACATCCTCCACACAAAAACCATACTCAAAAAATACACTCGAAACCATACTTAAGGCAAAAATAGCCAAGAATAAAATAGTAAAATTTAAATATAAGAAAGGGCAGATAGTTAAACATGACAATAATAAGCAAATCTGCCCTTGTTAATAATATTGGTTCTATCCAACTTAAACTTTTCGATTTTTCGTGATGAAAAAAATCGATTTTAAAAGTAAAGCTGAAAAATATGCCATTCCACAGGACAAAAAGAAAAATATCAACCATAAGATCAGTATTCTTGATAATGGGAAGTATGGAATGTTGAAACCTGTTTGTCCTGATTGTGAAGGCTTATATTATACAAAACAGGGATTTAGACAAGTAAATCCAAAGTTAGATGATGGTGAAAAAATCAAAATCATCTTACAAAGGTACAAATGTAAAAATTGTAGTAGAAAATACTCTACCACATTAGGAAACCTTAAAGAAGAGAGTAAAAATTTTTTTAAGAGTGTTAAGGATAAAATTAGGGAATCCAAAAAGATTAGAGGTGGTTCACTTAGAAAATATAGCCAAAGATGTTGGCAATATTCTTAAATCTTAAAATATCTCATCAATCCATTAAAAATTACCAAAAATCAAAGATTTTTGTAATTATGAAAGTCCGAAGGATTTTCAGTAATTACCAGATAATTCTCTTTTACCTTTTATCTTCAATTTACCATAATATATTCCTAATTTCATTATAAACAGTTTGTCCGAAGAGCAACTCCATGAAGATACTCTATTAATCCAGTGATATTAGTCAAAAACACATGTTCAAAGAATATTAACAGTTATCCCATCTTTTTAACATCGTGTGTGTAAATTACAATTTATCTGCGAAGTCTGTTAGTGGTGTTCTGTATAAAACCTCCACATTTACAACGATTATAATAGTTTACTTTAACTGGATAGTTCTTATTAATGATTACCTCGCTTTATCATCATTTAACAGTAATATGCAAACCCTTTCTCCTATTTAAATATCATGTTCATATAACACTTTTGGATTTATTTCTCAGTCGGCATTAACATGCCATGCACTGAATTTTTTACATAGTCAAATTTTCTAACTCTTTAAATTTATGATTTAAAGAATATTGAATATCAATAAAAAAATTCATCAAAAATTAAGAACTTTTCCTAAAATAACTAATTTTAAAATAAAATCATCTTTTAAGGGAATAGTTTTATTAAAAAAATATTTATATTAATAAAAAATAGATATTACAACCATGTTATCATTAATTATGGAATTTCTTATAGCTATTTTAATAGCCTTTGTATTGCTCTATATTGCATCTAAGGTATTAAAATTGTTAATACCATTAATAATTTTAATTTTACTTGTCTATTTCATTTGTAAATTTTTAAATGTTTCATCTCTATTTTTAAATTAATTATCTATTTAATTATTTATTTTTAAGTTAGTAATAATCTATTTTTAAGTTTATTTATTTTTTAAATTAATTAAGTGGTTGAAAATGTTGAATTTTAATGATTTTATAGAAAACTCTATTGAAGAGATTAAGAATGAGATTAAAGATGAAAAGGCAATAATAGCTCTTTCTGGCGGAATTGATAGTTCTGTATGTTCAGTCCTTGTAAAAAATGCTATTGGGGATAATTTAACAGCTATTTTTGTTGATCATGGTCTTTTAAGAGAAAGAGAATCTGATGAAGTATCAAAAATGTTTAAGGACAGACTGAATTTTAAATATATTGATGCAAGTAAAGAGTTTTTAGAAGGTCTTAAAGGAGTAACAGATCCAGAAGAAAAAAGAAAAATAATTGGAAAAATATTCATTGATATTTTTGAAAGAGAAGCAGGGAAAATTCAGGCTAAATTTCTTGTTCAAGGTACAATAGCTCCAGACTGGATTGAAAGTGAAGGTAAGATCAAGTCTCATCATAATCTGTCTTTACCTGGAGGTATGGTTTTGAAGGTTGTGGAACCTATTCGTGAACTTTATAAAGATGAAGTTAGGGTTATTGGTCGTGCATTATCTCTTCCAGATAAATTAATTAATAGACAACCTTTCCCTGGTCCAGGATTAGCTGTTAGGATTATTGGTGAGGTTACTAAAGAAAAATTGGGTATCGTAAGTAAAGCTGATCATATTGTAACTGAAGAAATTGAGAAGGTAGGTTTAAATAAAGATTTATGGCAGTATTTCGCGGTTTTAACTGATTCTAATGTCACTGGTGTTAAAGGTGATCAAAGAGATTTTGGTTATCTTGTTGTTATTAGATTTGTGACTTCTTTGGATGCTATGACTGCAGAAGTTCCAGAATTGCCTTGGAAAATTGTAAAAACCATATCTAAGAAAATAACTTCTGAAATTAGCGAAGTCACACATGTTGCTCTTTCTGTTAGTGATAAACCTCCAAGTACAATTGAATTTACTTAATTCAAAAGTTAAATCTTCATTCAATCACTTCTCCTTTTAAATATGTGCTTGTTGTTTCACTGATTTTAACTTTAACAAACTCTCCAAGTTTCGCATTACTAACAACAACAGGAATATATGATTCTGTTTTCCCTATAAATCCTGACTTTTTTCCAACTTCCACTATGAGAACTTTTTGAATGGTGTTTAATAGCTGTTTATTTTCTTCTTCAGTGATTTTAGTTTTAATATCTGTTAAATATTTAGAATGTTTTTTCATAATTTCATTTGGAATTTCATCTAAATTAGATGATGTTGCTCCTTTCCTATGTTTATATTTAGAGATATGAACTATATTAGGTTTAATTTCATTTAATAAATCAATAGTTTCCTGAAAATCTTCATCAGACTCTGTAGGATAACCAACAATAATATCTGTAGCAATGGTCATATCTGGAATTTTTTCTCTGAATTTTTTAACTATCATTTTAAATTCTTCTATTCTATGCCCTCTTTTCATTTGTTTTAAAACATTATCACTTCCTGTTTGAACTGGAATATGAAGAAAATTATAAACTTTCTTGGATTTAAAACTGTTGATTATATCATCTAAATCATATAAGACATTTTTTGGATGCATCATTCCTACACGAACTTTAAAGTTTCCATCGATTGATGAAACTTCATTAATAAGAGTTGATAATTTTTCATCTGTGTCTCTACCATAGACTGCTGTATCCTGGGCTGTTAATTGAATTTCAACACAACCATCATTCACTGCATTTTTTACTTCTTTTACTATTTCATTTGATGGGTAACTATGTAATGAACCTCTTGCAAAACGAGTACAGCAATATGTACATTTGCCTAAGCAACCTTCACATATTTGAACAATGTGTGTATATGGATCAAATTTCAGCTTGGAAACTCCAACTTTTGAATCCTTAGAAAAACCAGTTTCTCTTGATATTTCATTGTTTAATGTTTTATTAACAACATTCAATGATTTGTTTAGCTGTTGTGGTCCAATCCAGGATGAATTTGGAGCTATTTTATCTAATTTTTCAGGGTCTATTTCAACCATACATCCTGAGACTATAATTTTTTTATTAGGATAAGTTTCCTGTATTTTTTTTATCTTATTTGAAACCTTATTTTCAGTTGGATTTTTAACATAGCAGGTATTTATAATAGCTATTTGAGAATCTTTTATATCATCAACAATTTCAATATTATTTTCATTTAATAATCCTGCTATTATTTGGGAGTCAGCTTGATTAAAGGTACATCCGTAGGTTTCGATAAAAACTTTTGTTGAATTTTTATTTTCCATAAAATTTTCCATCGTCTTTCAAAGTTAAGTATGGATAAAATTAAATAGATATTATTTTTTATCTATCTTTTGTATATTCTTTACTTTCTTCTATCTTTCCTTTATCCTTTCTTTTATCTTTTTTTATTTTCTTTTTTAACAGCTACTTTATTGGTTAGATCATAATCAAATCTCTTATATTTAACTGGTTCACCATAAACTCTTCTGATAACTGATGTTTTAGCTGAACCTCTTATCATTTTCTTTTTTAGTGTTTTAATAACATTAACCTTAAATATTATGTCTTCTATTTTTATGGTATCATCTACAGATATTCTGAACTCTCTATCCAAATCAACTTTATAAGCTTGTGTTATTCCTTTAAAATTAATGGATATTCCAATTCTTGATGGAATATCTATGGATAATGCCCATATTGTAACAATATCTTTAGCTATTGCAGATTTGACTCTTTTATTTGTTTTAAGTTCAATTGATCGTATTTCCGATTGACCTAAATCAGATATTAGAATATCTCCAGTAGTTAATTTATCATCAGGATAAATATCTACATCTGTCCTTTTGGAGCTTCCATTTTCACTTATTATTAATCTGATTGGCTTTGGTTTTTCAAAGGTTGTATGTTCCTTAAATACATGTCCACACTCTTCACATCTCAGCAAATATTCATTTATTTCACTTGTTTTTGATGGGACAACTTTGGATTTTAATGTTTCTACATTTTCGTTATTACAAATTGGACATCCCATTGTTTTCCTCTAAACTCATTAAATTCTATTATTATTGCTTGTAAATGATAATAATTGGATATCATTTAGAGAATACCATAAAAAATTGTCTGAATCAGAACTTATTTCTATAAAGCCAGTTTTAGTATTGATATTAATATTAACTATTCGTATTTCATCAGTTAAATTTGAAAAATCTTTTTTAGATAATAACTGTCCTATTTCAAAGGTTTTTACTTCATCTTGCTGTTTTGATTTAAATAATAACTTATTCACTTTCATAAATCTCAACTTTTGAAATTATATTAAAATAATTATTAATCATTATTAAAATATCTATATTAAAACTTTTATTGTTATATTATATTTTAATGATAGTATATAATATTTTTCTATTTAAAAAATTAAAATAAACTCCTAAAAAAATAATCTATATTAAAAAAAACATGATTTATTAACCAAGCAATATTAAACTATAGGATTAAACTATTAATTAGAGGGTGTCAAAAAGTGTGGAGTTTTTTCAATTTTTTACATTTTCTTTATAAATCCTTTATAAGCAAATCAAAAGTTTCCTGAAAAACTCCACAAAAATTTACACTCTTAAATATTTAAACTAACATATTATATTTTGGTGATTAATATGGAAAAAGAGGACATATGAATAAATTATTTTTAGGTTTATCTGAGTTTGATGTTCAATGCTGTTAACTTAATTTTTTAAGTTCCATTGAGATGATGTTTGACATTTTTTGCTTTCACTATTCTTGGAAAGAATACCAGGCTTTTATTTGAAATAATTCAGTTACTTAACTTCGATTTCAAACTATTATAATGCTGGCTCAAACAATTCCACATATAGTACTCATGATCCATCCATATTTAATGAATATTATTTTTAATTAATAGTGTCAAGACAAAATAATTTAGTAAAATTTGACTATGTAAAAAATTCAGTGGGTGTGATGTTTTTTCCATGATTTTGATCCCATTTAACTCTTTGAAGATCTAAATAAACTTCAATACTTTCAATAGTCTTATATAACTTCTTCAAATGACGAGGCAAAGTCACACCAAAGTAATTTTCTAATTTATTATTTGTGGTTGGTAGGAAATCAAATTGAAGATG
>JAITGU010000007.1 GCA_031280375.1 Candidatus Methanovirga procula
AATGTGTTTGAATGGATCAAATAATACAGGAAATATTAGTAATTTGCCTGATTTTAATGCTACTATTAAGTTGAGTAATAATGCTGGTATGTTGAGGTTTTCACCTTTCATGATGCCAAAGCCTTTCATGAGTCCAGGAGATAGTGTTAATATATTGGCTAAGAACCCTTGGAACGATACCATAAATAATCCTGGTAACTATACTTTCAGTGCCTTGGTTGATAATCAGCAATTAAACATTAATATTACTGCAGAACCATTACCTCCCACATATTTGAATCTAACAGCTAATAATATTACTCTTGGTGAAAATACTAATATAACAGCAAATTTAACAAATAGTAGTGGTGTTCCGTTAGTGGGTAAGAATGTTAGTTTTGGTCTTGATGGGAAGATATTTAATCTTACCACTGATGCTTTTGGTGTGGCGGTTTTAAATAATTACAAACCAACAAGTGCTAAAAATTATGATGTGATTGCGACTTTTAACGGTGATTCAGAGTATAGTGATAGTTCTAATAGTACTTCATTTGAGGTTTACTCTGTTAACCCACCTACACCACCAACTCCAAATCCACCTTCTCCAGATGATAGTAATAATGGAACTAATCATAATGGTGGTGGTGATTTATTTGGTGGTAATGGTTTAGCTAAGACTGGGTTTCCATTGATTGTTTTAGCTATTTTCAGTGTTCTGGGTTTAATTTACTGGAGAAAAAAATAGCTATTAATCATACATTTTATTGGATTCCATTATTTTTTCATTTTTTTTATCTTTTTTTATGGTTCTATAGATTTTAAACTTTTTGATTTAGATAGGATAAAATTGATTTAAAGTAAGGACAGGAAAATATGCTATTCCACAGTGGGAAAAAAGAAATACAGAGTATCTCTCGTGTACGTTCATTAAATATCCTATAGCAAAAAATAATTTAGTTCAAGAACAGATAAATTAAAATCATTAATAAAAGAAGTTACAGGTGACAACCCAAGAATAAGTTAACAACTGTATGGACTAACAATAAGGTATTAAGTGAAGATATTATTAACATACCAAATATCTGTGTTTTCATGAGATAAACAATATATTCAGGAACTTTATGAGGCATGTTTAATGAGTATTTGAAGAGTTATTAGATAAGTCAGAGACATTACTTTAGATTAATAATTATAATTATGTCTAAATCATTGATTAACACTGTAAATTCATTGAATGTTTAATCATTCTAAGAATTTAAAATACATTCTCTCCTTATTTTTAACAAATCTTTCTTTTTGTTTTTAAGATCATCAACACTTTCAATGATTTCTTTTATTTTAGGTTTAATAAAGTCTATAACATACTTTTCATGAATCCAAGTACAATCCACACAATCCCAAACATTCTTATTTTTAATCCATTTCCCACCAGTAGAACCATCACCACACGGGTAAAATGGACAATAACAAAAATCACATTGGGGATTTACCATACTATGGCAAGGATAGTATTCACAAGTTTTATTAGGTCCATCAGGACTTTCATTATTTATAAAGTTAGTGTAAAACTCTTTGGTTAAAGGGTGTAAAAAAGGAGTTATAATCATACTCTTAGGAGTAATCAATCTATCATCCTTAACATAAGTCATCCTATTTCCAATTATTAAAATAGTATTTGAATTGAAGCTATTTTCAGTTATATTCTCTATTTTAACAATATCATGCTTACCATTACTAACTAATCCAATCCACAAATCCTCTTTTTTAAAATTCAATAAAATTTCTTTTATTAAACTAAAATATTTCTTTCCTTTATAAATAACTATTACGAAATTTGATTTAAGACCACACTCAACTTTTTTCTTAATTTCAGATGTAGTGATTAAATCCTCACTTAAATCAATAGCCACAAAGTCAGTTAAAGGAGCACCAAGTAAAGATGCATCATAATTAATAGATGTTGTTGATGGATAAATTTTAAAATTTATCTCATCATATTTGCCTAAATTTTGGAAAAAAAGATTGGCTAACCCAAAAGTTTCAGGATCTTCATAATCTATTAAAACAACTTCATTATCAAGAGCCATAGATATTCCAAGTTCAATTAAAGATATCTTATCATTTATAGTTTCTTCAGGTATTATCTTTCCTTTTGTAATATCTTCAATCATTATTAAATTTTTCTCACAGCCAATAATAATGTTTGAATTTTTAATTGCATTTAAAGCTCCGATAGTCATATTTTCTCTATCAGAGTCAACTCTAACAAAATGTAACATAATATTCCTAAAACACACTATTCATAAAAACAATATTCTTAAAACATAGTACTTCTTAATTGTTTAAAGTTTCAATGGTTGCTTAATTAATCTTCACAACTGAAATGATTTTAATAGTTGAAATATCAATTTTAACTTTATTTTTACTATAATAATTTGCAACTGCAGATGCGACAACCTTTAAATCAGGAGAACTTTTTATAATAATCTCATCACCAGAACTATCAAATCCAGAATACCCAAAAGTGACAATTTCAACATTAATAGGTTTACGATTCAAAGTTTGATTTGATGTAGCATTCATATCATTAACATTCACTCCATCAACATTAGCAAGACCCTTTAAAGCATTTCCAACATCGGCTCTATTGGAAATTTGATATACATTTGGATCTTTAGCAATGATTTTCTCAAGATTATCCTTATTAAAAATATCCAATAAAGATTGAGCTTGCATATTAACCAAATTTTGAATGTCTGGAACCTCAGATGTCACAATAGTATAAGACCCAATTAATCCAGCTTCAAAAAACACTAACATTAAAACTAACACTAAAAAAACTTTAATGATACTTCCAGCTTTTCCCATTACTTCACCAAGTATGAATATAAAACCATAATATTTATAATGGTAAGGTTTTATTTTTATAATATATATTATTTATCTTATTATACAATTTCTGTCAATTAATGAATTCTTCTTTTTTTAAAAAATTAATCATATTTAATTGTTAGAAAATTGATAATTTATAAAATTTCAGTGAATTTTTTTTTTTATTTGAAAATATTGATGTTACTTAAAAATATCAATTTTATTTAAAGTAATACTTTTATATGAATTAATATCAAATAAAATATTACTCAATAAAAAAAATTTGTTGAAAAAATTTTTTATGAAGGAGAATTATTATTATCACTGAAAAATATTTTGACCCTTTGGATGACTTTCTGTTTCTCAGCACATGGCAAGTGAAGGCATGGAGAAACAACTAAAATCATTCATCAATGCAGTGCTTAAAGAAAACAATGACTCAATCGAATCCATAGAAATTATTGCAAATAAACTAATTTCTGGTGAGATAAAAGGACGAAAGATTAGCAGATGCGAAATTCAATGAACTACTCTCAGAAAGAAGCTTTTCACTACTATCAAATGAGACAGTTAGCAAAAATGGAATTTGAAAGCGAATTAACCCACAGTAGAAAACAATGTAAAATAGAGGGAATAAAAGAAGGAGAATTAAAAGGAATAAAAAAGGTAAGTTAGAAGTAGCTATTAATCTTTTAAGTAAAAGAGAAATGGAATTAGATTTGGTCAGTGAAATCACAAATATCCCGATTTCAAAACTTAAAAGTTTGAAGCACTGATTTTAGAAAAAAAATTTAGAATAATAAGAATTAAAAACTTTATTGTATTATCATTGCAATAAAGATAACAGTCCGTTAACTTAAAAATGTTATATTTGACTTTCAAATTAAAATTTGAATAATTAAAAAGATAATTTTTAATAAAAATTTTTAAATAAATTTATAAAAGTTTGGAAAGTACTATAGAAACCCCTCCATTAAAATAATGAGATAATAAGAAAAAACTTTAATAACAGATTTTATATTGAAAGTTTTATATTAACTTTGCAATAATAATAAAAAAAAAAAATATTAAGTTGACAGAAGTGTTATTATAGGTTGTATATAAAGGTTAGGTTGTATATACTAAGTTAATTTATTTTTTAATTAACATTTAATAAAAATAACTTTAAGATAAAATATATAATAAATAATGAAGATATGAGTCTGTAATGTTATTAGTTATAATAATTAGTTATTCTCAATTATGTAAATTAATAGATTAAACTCTAATATTCAAACCTTTCTTATTTAAATAATTCTTAACAACTAAAACTGGATATTCATTAAAATGAAAAATACTTGCAGCCAATGCAGCATTAACATCAGTTTTTTTAAAAACTTCATAAATATCTTCAGGACTTCCTCCACCACCTGATGCTATAACTGGAATGTCTACTGCTTCATTAATAGCTTTCGTAAGTTCTATATCATATCCATCTTTTGTTCCATCCTTATCCATTGAAGTTAAAAGAATCTCACCAGCACCTCTTTCCTGACATTCCAATGCCCAATTTATAGCATCCATTCCTGTAAACTCTCTTCCACCGTAGATACTACAATCAAACCAGCAAAAGCCATTTTTTGTCCAAACAGTATTTTTATCATTATTTTCCTTAGGATTTTCAACATACCTTCTTTTAGCATCAATCCCAATGACACATGCTTGTGAACCAACAACTTGAGATGCTTCATTTATCAAGTTAGGATTAAGAATAGCTGCCGTGTTAGTGGAACATTTATCAGCTCCAGCTTTAAGCATGTTAATATAGTCTTCAACTTTCCTTATTCCGCCACCAACACAAATAGGTGTGAAGACTTCTTCTGTAACTTTTTCAATAACATTGGCCATTGTTCCTCTTCTTTCATAGGAAGCTGTAATATCCAAAAAAACAATTTCATCGGCACCATCTTCATAATACTTCTGTGCAAGTTCAGCTGGTTCACCAGCATACTTTACTTCTTTAAATTCTACACCTTTAACAACTCTTCCTTGTGGAACTCCTAAATCACAGTCAAGACAAGGTATAATTCTTTTAGTTAACATAGTACACCATTAAATAATAACAGAGAATAAGGTCTTATATCAAATTTAAATAAATCTTACTAAAAATTTAAATAAATAATATTACATTTTATAAAACTTAAACATAAAATTTAAAAAGTTCAATTATAC
This sequence comes from Candidatus Methanovirga procula, assembly GCA_031280375.1. Taxonomy (GTDB): domain Archaea; phylum Methanobacteriota; class Methanobacteria; order Methanobacteriales; family Methanobacteriaceae; genus Methanovirga; species Methanovirga procula. The sequence continues at coordinate 5,062 of JAITGU010000007.1, forward strand.
TTAAAATTTTCAAATTACCATATAACAAAATTCAATGCTAAAAATATTAAATATTATCAATTAAGTTTACCATCAAAGACTAACTGAGCATCCCCTTTCATAAAAGCACCAAGACTATCATTCTTTTTATAAACTTCAATCTCTAATTCTCCACCTGGAAGATGAACAAAAACCTTACTATTTAATTTAGATAATTTATAACCTGTTAAAACAGATGATGTAGCTCCAGTACCACAGGCATGAGTATATCCAGCACCTCTCTCCCATGTTAACATTTTAATTTCTTTATCAGATATTATCTCAACAAAATGAACATTAATTCTCTCAGGAAATACTTCATGATTTTCAATAGCTGGACCAAACCTATCTAAATCAACACTATCAACACTATCCACAAATATAATTGCATGAGGGTTTCCAACACTAACAACAGATAAACATATATCCTCACCATCAACAGCTAATCTATCTTCTAAAAATTCATCATTCTCAGATATCATAGGAATATCAGAAGTATTAAATGTAGATAAACCCATATCCACACGGAATAATTTGGAAATTCCATTTTCACTTGTCACTTCAACTGTTTTAATTCCACCTAAAGTTTCAACATCAATTAAATCTTTTTTTATTATATTCTTATCATATATAAACTTAGAAAGACATCTAATGCCATTTCCACACATTTCTGCTTCACTACCATCAGCATTGAATATTCTAAAACAAATATCTCCTTTTCCATCAGTCTTAGTCACAAATATAACACCATCAGCCCCTATTGAAAATCCTCTTCTACAAACTTCAATAGAAAACTCAGTTTTACTTTCTTCAGTTATTTTTATTTCTTGACTTTCATCTATAACAACATAATCATTACCAAGACCATGCATCTTAGAAAATTCTAATCCTTTTAAATCCATTAATTATCCATCCTAATTTTTCTAATTGAAATCATTAAATGATAGGTTGTCTAACTTTATTAGGATCATATAGTCTATTAAAATATTAGACAAATCATATTAATAGAAATCTTACTAACTACCACCAGTAATTAATTTTGCAATAAACATTAAAATTTCTTTCAATGAAGTCATAGAGATGTAAACTAAACCACCAGCTATTGCTGTTGTAATGAACCATATTATTGGATCCCATCTAAAAACTTTGACACCATCTAAAATAGCGAAAGGTATCAGATTAAAAAGTGCTAACCAAGCATTAACAGAAAAACCTAAAATACACATATTTATTAAGAGTCCATTTCCACCAAAGTTTAACAATGTTGGGTCAGTTAAAATATATGCTCCAGAAATTAAAAATATTATGCTTAATAATATGTTAGTTATAGGTCCAACAATGGATATTATTCCATTTATCCTATCACTTATGTAATTTCCATATATATAAACCGCTCCTGGAGCTGCAAACATAAAACCTATCATTGGACTTACTAACGATAAGATTAAACCTGGAATCCATTTTTTAAACTCTGCTTGGTAGTTGTAGTGCAAAGCTGCAAACTTATGTGCTAATTCGTGGAAAATAAATCCTAAACCAGCACCCACCATGACGATAGGAAGAATATTAATCGTCTGATTCATATCAGCTCGTGTATATAACATTGAAAATGCAATTGAAATTACAAAGAAAGATAATATAATATCTGCTATTTCATCAAAACTAAATCTAAACATGATTATATTTTTGTTTTTTTTAATTAATAAATATTTAGGTTTAATCTTAAAATATAAACTTATAGGATTTATTAGTAATTTATAGCATACGACTATTTACCTGTTTAAATTTGAAAATATTGACATTATTTTATTGATTTTGTAATTTAAACATAAAATATATTATGTCCATATTTAATTAAATCAATTCAATATTTTTGTCTCATTAGTGTACAAGAGTCAAAACTTTTAATTAAACTATGAAAAATTTAGTCAATATAGAAATTATTAATTAACTTAAAAAAAATTGAAAAAAATTAATCAAAATATAATATAAAATTGTAACAATAAGAATTATGAGGTAAAAATTAAGATTATGACTAATAAGCAAATAATTAACCAATGAATTTGTAGTATATTTTATATCAATGAAAATTATGTCTTAATCAAAATTTTACCTCAAAAACTTGAAATAAACTTTAAAGGTGATAAAGTGAAAAAAATTTGTACAATACTAATATTGATCGGAATGCTAACTATCCCAATGTTAAATTTGAATGCCTCAACAATTAATGTTGATAAATATAGTGAAGGTGGATTAGTCTCAGCAATTAATCAAGCCACTGATGGAGATATTATACACTTATCTCCTGGAACCTATACTGGTGAAAACTTCACAAACTTACAAATAGACAAAAAAATAGCTATTGAAGGAGATAATGTTATTATTGATGGTGAAAAAAAGAATAATATATTCTCAGTCAAGGAAAATGGGTATTTAACCTTGACCAATATCACAATAGCTAATACTCATAGTAAATACGGTGCTGGAGTATACAATAAAGGTCATGATTTAAGTATAATCTCCTGTAAATTTATTAATAACCATGTAGATAGTGAAGGTGCAGCTATTTATAATACTGGGTCAAACAATATGAAAATTGTTGACTCTGAATTTATAGATAATCAAGCAAAATATGGTGGTGGAGGAGCATTGTATAATGATGGTTCTAATATCTTAGTAAAGAACTGCAACTTCACTAATAATCAGGCTGCTGGTGCTGGATCAATATACAACTATTATTCTGCTGGAAATTTTACTATTCTAAAATCAAACTTTGTTAACAATAAAGGATTAGGATCTTGTTCTTGTGGAGGAGCAGTAGTTAATGAAGTATCAAGAAATATGACAATATATCAATCTTTTTTTTACAACAACAGTGCATGTTTTGATGGTGGAGCAATATATAACTATTATGGTGATGGATTTAAGGTTTATAATTCCATATTTATGGGTAATAGTGCATACAACTCTGGGTCTGCAATTTATTCTGATCTAAGTTACTATGGAGAAATAATTAGTAGCAGGTTTTTAAGTAACTATATCTTTCCTTTTGATGAAAGAATTGATGATCCTGGAGTAATATTTCTCCGTGGAACATGTCAAATTAAGAATTTAACTATTATTGATAATAATCCTAATGATGTAATATATGATAAATTATGAGGAATGATATCCTCAATATTTTTAAAAATATATTTAAATTTTTATTTTTTTATATTTTAATTTACTATTTTAAGTTAAGTAGGATCTTAAAGAATATATAAAGACATAGTTATAATAAATAATAATAGTACAATATTTAGTTTATGATTTTTGGTAAAGGAATTTTTAATAAAACAACAAAATATATATATTCAGGTGATTTTGTATGGAAAAAGAGATTGATTTGATGGAATTCATTAAAGAGAAATTTGATCAATTAAGTAAAGAGAACACTGAATTAAAAAATAGCTTAATTAAAGAGAACAATGCAATCAAAGATAGATTAATTGAAGAGAATAAAGAATTTAAAAACAAGTTCACTGAGGAAAATAAGGAAATTAAAAATAAATTAGATAATATTGAAAACAATCATTTGGAACATATTTATAATAGACTTAATGGAATTGATAATGATTTAGTAGCTATTAAAACAAGTTTAAACTGGAATAATAAAGTAACAATAGCTATTTTAGGAGTTATACTAACAACAGCAGTTAGTTTAATCATTAAATTAATAATAAGTTAAACTCAGCAATAATTGTGTGTATATTTGAACTACTATGACTAAAATCAAAGATTTATAGCCTTCGATTCATTTTCTCAGAACCTAAAAGGTTCCTTCCAACTAAAAAGGTTCGTTCCAAACTCCCATTCCAAAAATATTTTCATCTTTGAACCAAATCAATATCTAGAACTCATCCAGGTCGATTTTTCATGGTTCTGATTACTGCCATTTGGTTTTTACTAAAAAAAAAAAAAAAAATTTTAATTGTTTCTTTTACTTCGTAAGTTTTATCACTATAATCTTTCCAATAAAGAACATAGAAAGTATATGCTGTTGGAATTCCAAGAGTGAATATAAAAGCTAATAAAACACCAAATACTCCAAATACAGAATATCCAGCAAATCCTCCAAACATTGATCCACACATTCCTATTGTCAAGACAACTTAATTTTGGGTATTTTTTAAATATAGTATTTTGATAATTTTTTGTCTGCTTTCTTTTTATTGAAATTCTAATTAATTTTACTATTTTTTTTCATTCCTATCACTTA
>JAITGU010000105.1 GCA_031280375.1 Candidatus Methanovirga procula
ACCATGACGAAATAGAAAAAATAATTCTTTTTGGATCAGTTGCAAGAGGAGATGATAATGAAGATTCTGATATAGATATTCTAATTATCACCTCAAAACAATCAGATAAGCTTAAAATATGTGACGATATTTACAGTAAAGTAATGGATGTGTTAATCAATACTGGAGAATATATTTCAGTGAAAATAAAAAATATAGAATATTATAATAAAAGTTGTCTAACAACTCAAGTTTTTAAAAAATTGCTTGCTCCATTTCCAATATAAAAATAGAGTAGTATACTGTATATATCAACATACTTTAATAGAGTACAATCCACAAAAATTAAATCTTATTTGAATCTATAGATAAATTACATACTATCTTTTTTAATGTATTAATATCACAGTCTGTTTTTATTCCAAGAGGACTAAAATGAGTTCTTGTAACTGAAAAACCCTTATTTTTTAAGGTTTCTAAAACTTCAGACAATTTAGGAGCACTTATTTTCAAAACTTTAGATATTTTATGTATATCATAAAAACTTATCATTGCATTTGCCTCTTCATCACAAGTCGTTAATAACTTTAAAACTTTTTTAGAGGTTTTAAGATTTTTAAAAGGAATTTCATGAAGCATGCCTTCAATAAATTGTTGATTCTGAATTCTACCTATCCATAATGGACCAGCTATTGTTAACTTCTCTCCACACTCAGGACAGTTATCATTAATAGTTGATGTAAGTCCTTTAACAGGTGTTCTATACAGACATTTGTTACAATGTGCTATATATCCTATGTTTTCCTTTAAGCTTTTATCTGTATCCTTTGAACTTTTATGAACTTTAAGGTATGTTTTCATATAGTGTTGGCTACTATGACTTAGTTTAGGTTCTACATATTTCTTATACTTCCCAATTTTCAAGGCAATGAAACCTATTAAAATTCTAATTCCAGTTTCATGACAGTATTCTGTTCTATTTGGTTTGGCATTGTACTTACGAATACATGGTTCAATGTATGTTCCACAAAGAGCTGATGTGTCTGTTGCAGTAACACAAATCATTGTATTTTTTTTAATTGAGTATCCTAATGAGTCTATAAAGTATGATGGTGTTCCAAATGGGTCCACATCTACAACATCAAATTTTCCTCGAAATTCTCTAAGTAGTATGTTGGCTTCTTTTTGATGGAAATTTAAGCTTAACTTGTTATTCTCACTATTCATCTTTCCAAATTCAATAGCTTGATTGCTAATATCATTAAGACTAACTTCTCCAACATTCTCTAATTCTTTTTTATATCTAATTGCTCTAATTCCACTTCCACCAAAAAGATCGCAAATATCTATTGATTTTCCTAATTCTTTCTGGAATTGTTGAAGTGCCAGTATGGATATATCTCGATTAAATTCCATTGCTGGATTATAGAATACTGGTGCATCTGATGAGACTTTTTCAAATTCAGGGATAATTATTTCAACTAAACCTTCTTTTATGGTCTTTATTTCTGTTTTAAATTTTATATCTGTTTCATTCATATATCATCATTTAATCCCTAATATTCCTTTAATTGTATTATAATCATATAACTTAATTTTTAATTTATAAACTTACTATTTAATTATATTATTTTAATTATATTGGATCATAATAATAAAAAATTAAACAATGAGATATCTAAAAATGAAATTTTAAAAATAGAATTATTCAAAAAATAAAAATAATATATTAATTATATAGTAAACATATATAAATTAATTATGTAATTTACTTATATAATTTAATATAAAATGACTATTAAAAATAATTTAAGTAGAATTTAACCTTTATTTTGAAGCATCCTTGGTTAATTGTTTAGCTATTGATGTTATATTTTCTGATAAAATTTCTTTCAAGAATTTACCTGTATAAGTATCTTTTTTAGCTACTTTTTCAGGTGTTCCTTTAGCAACTACCTCACCACCACCATCACCACCTTCTGGTCCTAAATCAATAATATAATCTGCAGTTTTAATAACATCTAAATTATGTTCTATTACAACAACTGAATTACCTCCATCTGTTACTCTTTCAATTATTGATAGAAATCCTTTAATATCTGCAAAGTGTAGTCCTGTTGTTGGTTCATCTAAGATATATAAGGTTTTGCCTGTACTCTGTTTTGAAAGCTCTTTTGCTAATTTTATTCTCTGTGCCTCACCACCAGACAAGGTTGTTGAAGATTGACCTAATTTTATGTATTCAAGTCCAACATCATACAATGTCTGTAATTTCTTCTTTATTCTTGGAATATTTTCAAAAAATTCTAATGCTTCCTCTACTGTCATTTCCAAGACATCATATATATTCTTACCTTTATACCTAATATCTAATGTTTCGTCATTGTACCTTTTTCCTTTACAGACTTCACAGGGGACATAAACATCTGCAAGAAAGTGCATTTCAATTTTTATTATTCCATCACCAAAACAAGCTTCACATCTTCCCCCTTTAACATTGAAACTAAATCTTCCAGGTTTGTATCCTCTTTTTTTAGATTCAGGTGTTTCTGCAAATAGTTCTCTAATGTATGTGAACAATCCAATGTATGTGGCTGGATTTGAACGTGGTGTTCTTCCAATAGCTGACTGATCTATTACAATAATTTTATCTATATTTTTACTGCCTTCTATTTTTTTAAATGATCCTGGAAAACTTGGTTTATTATTAACAAGACTGTTTAATCCTTTGTATAAAACTTCATTAATTAAACTACTTTTGCCAGATCCAGAAACTCCTGTGACACAAGTAAAAACTCCAATTGGAATGTCAATATCCACATTTTTAAGGTTGTTGGCTGATGCTCCTTTAATAGCTATTTTTTTTCCAATTAATGCTCTTCTTTCAGTTTTTATTGGTATTGTTTCTCTTCTTGAGAGATAATTTCCTGTGATTGAGTCTTTTGAATCCATTATTTCTTTTGGTGTTCCTGTGGCAATGATTTTGCCTCCATGTTCCCCTGCTCCTGGTCCAATATCTACAATGTAGTCTCCAGAGAGAATCGTTTCTTCATCATGCTCAACAACTATCAATGTATTTCCAATATCTCTAAGATGTTTTAAGGTTTCGATTAGTTTTAGGTTATCTCTTTGATGAAGACCAATACTTGGTTCATCAAGAACATATAAAACACCAACCAAACCTGAACCAATCTGTGTTGCTAAACGAATTCTTTGAGCTTCTCCACCAGATAATGTTCCAGAAGACCTTGCCATTGTAATGTAGTCAAGCCCAACATCGACTAAAAATTTAAGTCTTCCTTTAATCTCTTTTAAAACTTCTTTTCCTATGAATAATTCTCTTTCAGTGAGTTTAAGCTCATTGAAAAAGTTATAAGCTTCTTTAATTGATAATTCAACAATATCTGCAATGGACTTATCAGCTATTGTGACAGCTAAGACTTCTGGCTTCAATCGTTTGCCTTCACAAACATGACAAGCACGATCAGTCATGAATTTAGTTAAATAGCTACGTGAATAGTTGGATTTAGTTTCAAGAAAATGTCTTTCCATTCTTGGGATAACACCTTCAAACTTTCTATTCACTCTGTAAGACCTGTTTTTTCTTTTAAAGTTAAACTCTATTTTTTCATCAGTACCATAGAGTATTTTACTTTGATAATCTTCAGAAAGATTATTAAATGGCGTGTCCATACTAAATCCATAATGTTTACTTACAGCCTCTAACATTGAAGTGTAATAATTATGTTTTCCTGTGGAACGACTCCAAGGAACAATAGCACCTTCATTTAAAGATAGTTCTTTGTTTTGAACAACCAAGTCTGGATCCATTTCCATTTTAGAACCAATACCATTACATTCCACGCAAGCTCCTTGAGGACTGTTAAACGAAAACAATCTTGGAGTGAGTTCATTGAAGTTTATTCCACAATCCACACAAGCAAAATGTTCAGAGTAAGCTTTTTCATACTCCTTCCCATTGTTATCATATAAGACATTGACTATTCCTTCACCAAGTTTTGAAGCCACCTCCACAGAGTCAGCTAATCTTCTTTGAAAGTTTATATCTTCTCTTATTATAAGACGGTCAACTACAACCTCAACTGTATGCTTAACATTTTTATTTAATTTAAAATTATCTTCAAGGTCTTTTATCTCACCATCAACTCTAACACGAATGAAACCTTTTGTTCTGAATTCTTCAAAGACTTTTTTATGTTCTCCTTTTCTATCCTTTATCACTGGAGCCAAAACCTGAATTTTTATTCCATCTCCTTCTTCAATAATGGTTTCAACAATTTGCCCTGTTGTTTGTTGAGTAATTTCCTTTCCACATTGAGGACAATGTGCAATTCCAATTCTTGCAAACAGTAATCTTAAATAATCATATATTTCGGTTACAGTTCCAACTGTTGATCTTGGATTATCTCTTGTTGTTTTTTGATCAATTGAAATAGCTGGTGATAAACCTTCAATATAATCTACTTCTGGCTTTTTCATTTGACCTAAAAATTGCCTTGCATAAGCTGATAATGATTCAACATATCTTCTCTGACCTTCTGCATAAATAGTGTCAAATGCTAATGAAGATTTTCCAGAACCACTTAAGCCACTTATAACTATGAATTTATCTCGTGGTAAGTTTAAATCTATGTTTTGAAGATTATTTTCTTTTGCTCCCTTTATAATAATTTTATTTTTATGTGAACTTGACATTAATTAACTCCTTTAGTAAAAAATATGTTTTAATTTATGTTATATATGGTGTTTTACTAATTTTTTATAAGATTTTTATTAAAAATTCTTATTAAAAAATTGTTCTTAAAATTATTTAAATTTTGACTTAAAGGCATCTTAAACTTTTGTTGTCGAAGACAACTTAGAATATATGATTTTCTGTTTTATAAAATTTAATAAAAATATATGATGATAATAAAGTTCAGTAAAAATGTTATATATGATTTTTAATTAATAAATAGATTGTTTATTATGTAATTCACTTTTATTAATAAGTTTCAAAAAGTTTTATTATGATTAGTATAAAATTAAGTAACAAAATTTATTTATAATGGATAACAAGACATTTACATGAACTTAGATAATTAAAATTTTGATTATTTATAATAACTATCGATCTATAACATTTTTACAATTTTATGATATTATATTTTACTAAATTTTTAAAAATTATTAAATAGTTAAAAAAGTTTAATTTATCTTTAAATTGAAAACAAGACATATTATTAAATAATAATTTTATATAATGAGCAGTATATAATAATTTTTAAATAAACTTTTTTTAATATATAAAGTTCTATAATTTCATAATACGATATATCTCATCTATATCCACACTATTTCTTACAATATCTGCTAATTTATTAAGTTCGTTTTCTCTAATACTTTCGTATTCTTTAGATTTTTTCTTGCCTATTCTCTTCTTTTCCCTGATTTTATTGAGTATAAATTCTCTAAAATCTGGCTTATCAAAAATTCCATGGATATAGCTTCCTAAAACCGAACCATCATCACTTATTGATCCATCAAAATAATTCTCTTGTTTTATGCTAAATAATGGTTTTGCAGATTTTCCATAGTTAGAAGCACCCATATGGATTTCATAGCCATACACAGAAATGCTGTTATCATAAATTAAGTTTGCTTTAACTCTCTTTCTAACTTTTTTAGTTTCAAAAATAGTCTCAATATCTAAAAGTCCAAGTCCATCAACTTTTAGAGTTTTTGTTTCCACATTACATGGATCTACTATACTTTTACCAAGCATTTGATATCCACCACAGATTCCTATTATCTGCCCTATTTTACTGTATTCCTTAATTTTATCAAATATTCCTGTCGATTTGAGATAATTCAAATCTTCTATTGTGTTTTTACTTCCAGGTATAATCAACAAATCAGGATTTTTGAATTCATGGACTGAATTTATATATCTAATAGAAACATCTTCTTCAATTTTAAGTGCATCCAAATCTGTAGAATTCGATATTCTTGGTAGTCTTACAACTGCTACATCAATGATATTGGTTATGTTTTTATTAATTTTAGCAGGTCTGTCTTCATCTTCCAACACCAAGTTAAAACATGGTACAACACCAAGACATTTTTTATTACTTAACTCCTCAAACATATCAAGTCCTGGTTTTAATATATCTATATCTCCTCTAAATTTATTTATTATTACTCCTTTTACTCTTTCTCTCTCATCCTCACTAATAAGCATCAATGTTCCGTATAAAGATGCGAAAACACCACCTTTGTCTATGTCTCCAACTAATAGAACTGATGTATCTACAAATTCAGCTATTCCCATATTTACAATATCTTTGTCTCTTAAATTTATTTCTGCTGGACTACCTGCACCTTCTATAACAATTATATCAAATTTTTCCTCTAACTCATTAAATTGGGTTTTCAGCATATTCATAAACTCTAACTTCATGTCATGGTATTTCACAGCTGTGCTATTACCATAAACTTCACCATTTACAATTATCTGACAAGATTTATCTCCTGTAGGTTTTAAAAGTATAGGATTCATATAAGCTTCTGGCTCTAAACCTGCAGCATAGGCTTGAAACACTTGAGCACGACCCATTTCTTTACCATCCAATGTTATATACGAATTCAAAGACATATTTTGTGATTTATATGGACACACCCTGAAACCATCCTGTTTAAAAATCCTACATAGTGCTGTAACTAATATACTTTTTCCTACTGATGATCCTGTTCCTTGAATCATTATTTTCATAATAATCAACACTTTCTAAATCTTTACCAATGAAGGTTTGTTAGAACATTTAATGAACAATATAATATTTTTGTTTAATTTTATCTAAGGGACCAAAAGAATACTTTGGAGTCTATAATCCAAAGATGAATTACCAAAAATTTTTAATTTTTGTAATTATGAAAATCCAAAGGATTTTCAGTAATTACCAGATAATTCTCTTTTGCCTTTTATTTTTAATTTACCATCATATTTCTTAAGTTCATTATAAACAGTTTATCCGAAGAATAATTCCTTGAAAACATCTTATTAGTCCAGTTATATTGGTTAAAGACATATGTTCAAAGAATATTAACAGTTATCTCCCTATCTTTTTAACATCGTGTGTGTAAATTATAATTTATCTGCGAATTTGGTTTAGTGGTGTTCTGTATAAACCTCCACATTTGCAACAATATAATAGTTTATTTTAACTGGATAGTTCTTATTAATGAGTACCTCACTTTACCATACTTGGCAGTGATGTGCAAGCCACATCTTGGACATACTGGATCAAAATCCGTAGTATTAACTCTAATTCTCTATCAACTAACTGTTCAAAGTGTTGATGGGTTAATAAGTCAAAAATGTTCTCTAAATACAATTTATCGTCTTCTAAGACACATCATCAGTACAATTAAAGTTATATACTTAAGAGACAATATTACTATTTGGAGATTGGATTTCTTCTATAATCATGATATTAATTAATATCCTTTCTCCTATTTAAATATTATGTTCATACAACTTTTTTGTATTTATTTCTCAGTCGGCATTAACATGCCACCCACTGAATTTTTTACAGTGTCCTAATTTTAATATATTCATTATATTAGTTTCATTTAATAGTGGTTCTAAAGATTTTATTAAGCTATAATCAGCTGTTACAAACACTAAATCTTCTATTTTAGAGGCTAAATCGTGAGCATCTAAACAAATTTGCCAATCTGGAAAATGAATATTATTAATAAGGAAAATATTCTTTAAATCTTCATAATTATCATTTTTAGGAGTTAAAATGAGACACTCATTACATTTATCATATCCTTCAAAATGAATTTTGTTAAAATTAATAAAAAGTTTATTAAGATATTTCGATAAATCATCTTTAGTTACTTCAAACCATCCGTTTTCATCCCAAATAGAATTTATAATAATGTTTTTATTAATCATGTCTTTTCCATGAGTCTTCTGAACAGAAACATTATTTGACAATTTAATTAAATCATTCTTTTTGAACAAATTTATGTTATGGTTAATAATTTCATGTTTGAGATTATCTAAAAAAATTACATATTCATATAAAAGATTGTTAAAAACATCATAAACTTCTTTTTTAACGGTTTCTGACCAATAATTATCTTCATCTTTCTTAAATAACTCCTTAGATTTAGTATACCAAGGATCCCATTTAAATATATATCCTAAACAAACATTTGTATCAAAGAAAAAAGCCATAAAATATCCCTCAATTAGCATGTTTACAAATTTATTGCCTTAGAGATTGATTCTACAACTGGTCTGAATTCTTCATCTAAATCAACGAATTCACTATAAAAAATATATTTATAGTCATTAAATTTAGACTTAAAATTGTTAAATTTCATTAAATATTCTTCATTTTCTTTGTCAAAATTGTTTAACTCTTTAGAAAACTTAAATTTTTGAAATATAAAATCCATTAGATTAAAAAAGTCTTTAAGAACATCATCTAAGAATTTAAGTTCTTCTTCTTTATTTTCGTAGAGAGTATCTTTAATTATTACTTTCATCATTATAGTGTCATAGCATAAGTATTTATCTGTATATTTTATATAGTTGAATTTTCATAATATATGTATGAAAGCTTATAAAAATCGAACTAACAGATAATGAAATCAGATTCTTAAAAGAATTTAAAAAGAAAGGCATGAGAAATGCAAGAGAAATAATGAGAGCTAATGTCCTTTTACAAGTTAATAAAGGATTGAAAATTAAAAATATCGCTGAAGATTTAGAAATTCATCGTGATACTGTTAGAAAGATTAAAAAAAGATATTTGGAAGGTGGATTGAAGAGAACATTATATGACAATCATCGTTCCCTCATGCCTAAAAAATATAGTGATAAACAAGAAGCCGAAATAGTTGCATTAGCCTGCACTGATCCTCCAGAAGGAAGAAAAAGATGGACTATTAATCTTATAGCAGAAACTCTTAAATGTAAAGAAGGTTTAAGCTTTAAGTCGTGAAACTGTTAGACTTGTTTTAAAAAAACGAACACTAAGCCATGGACTAAAAGAATGTGGTGTATAAAAGAAATGGATGAAGAATATAGGAGCAGAATGTATAATATTCTGGATTTATATGCTGAAGATTATGATAGGCAGCCCTGAGAGGTATGATTATGAGTATAAAAGAAACGGTAAAGCGAATATTTTTGTTGCTGTTGATTACCAAAAATTGCTTTGCAATTTTTGTAATTATGAAAATCCATTGGATTTTCAGTAATTTTAAAGGCGGTAAAAGAGATGTCACGGTTGCAGATAGAAGAACCAAAGATAGAAGAACCAAGAAAGATTTCGCAGAATATATTAAATATTTAGTCGATGAAGTCTTCACTGATTCTATAAAAATAAAATTCGTGTTGGATATTATCCAAATCTCTGATTTGGATGGTAAGCAAAATCTATGATTTTGCTATAACTTGAATACTCATTTTAAGAAATCTATCACTGATAATTTTGATGAAAATGAGGCTGAACGAATATTGAATAAAATTGAATTTAATTACACTCCAAAGCATGCCAGTTGGCTTAATATCGCAGAGATAGAAATTAATGTAATGGATATTATGTGTACTAAAAGAAGAATTGGGAATAAAAATTTACTCATTAAGGAAACTGATGTATTTTGTGATTATAGAAATGAAAATAATTGTAAAATAAGTTGGAATTTCACTAAAGGAGATGCTGATGAAAAATTATCAAAACATTATACATGAAGAATTTATGCAGAAAAATACTCATGTCATAACACTAGTAATCTCTAAAAAAATATGCCATTCATTTGTTAAATTGTATTCATCTAAAAAAGAGCTTATATTATTTGCTCTTATAAACATATCCTCTACCATGTAGGGATACATAAATTCCATCATAGACTGATGATACTCAGCATTATTAACAACCGTATATGGATTATCTTGGAGTTTATTTAAATATTCTTTTAATTTTCTTGGGATTTCCTTAATAGATTCAATAGTATCATTTAAATCATTACCAACAAAATTATATCTTACATTAACATTATTATACATATCCAATTACTCCAATAAAAAAATAAATTATAAATAACTTATTATATAGTGAATTGTATATTTATTTCTGGATATTCAATTATTTTTAAATAAACTTTTGGAATTTAATAATATAAAAAAAATTTAATGATAAATCTTAAAATATAAATTAAAGCTGACAATAAGCTTATTTTATTAAATTAATTTTAATAATGTTATTTATAAAAAAAATAATATGTTCTAAATAATTAAAATGAAATTTGACAATTTTAATTAATTTTAAAAAAATTAATAGAAATTTCCATGTTTAAATTACTGAAAATCCTTTGGATTTTCATAATTACAAAAATTGCAAAGCAATTTTTGGTAATTAATTTCAAAATAATTAATTTTACAAAACACTATAAACAAAATTATAAATTTTATTACTAATAATATAATTTATTCTTATTTAAATAAGTTTCTATAAACGAAATCATTATAGTGTCATGACAAATTGATTCTTTCTATAAATATTGATTTTATATATTGATAATATTTTCATCAGCATCGTATTTTTAGTGAAATTCTAAGCACAAATAAATTCTATTTCATGAAAACTTGTTTTTAAAATCTTACTAAATTATTTTGCCTTGACAATAGTGATTATTATTCATTGAAAATTCAAATCTTTTTTAATAGATTAATATTCTTATTTCTCACTTCAACATTCTGAAATTTCTCATAATTAACCTTTACCCACATCCAAACTTTTAAAAAAAGTTTGAACAAAAATTTAAATCTTTTTTAATAGATTAATATTCTTATTTCTCACTTCTACATTTTGGAATAAATCATAATTGTGTTTGACTCCATCATCTAAATCAATAGCTATCTTTTGATTAGCTATATGATGTTGATTAGCTATATGAAGAGCCAAAGATTCATCATACTTACGAGTTTCATCTAATTGCTTTAAGCTTAATATTATCTTTATCACTTGATTCTTCTCTTTTTGATTAGTGGAATTTTGAATAATCTGTTCATTATTAGCTATTCTTGTTTCAATAGCTTTCTGAGTCTTATGCAAATAATCAGTTCTTATTCTTGCAACAGTATATGGAGTGTATCTATGCAAGTAAATTAGAACTTTAAATCCGTTTTCTTTCCCACTATCAAATAACCAATAGATAGGAGTCTTATAAGTCTTAACATGATCTTTATAAAAATCATTCAAGAAATATAGTCTTATTGTGTCTCTGCATGTTTTTCCTTTATTTCCAAGAGCATCAGCTATGAATTTAATGTTTTCTTCTAAAGTATCCTCTCCAAAAGTTACTTTTATGAATTCTACAAATTGTGTGGGAATATCACAGAAAAGTATTCAATATCAAGAATAGGAACAACATTATCCAAATCTGGAATAAAAGAAGAATATTTAACTGGATTCCATTCTCCACCTGCAAAAATTAAACCTTCTTCATCTAAAGAGTAACGACCAAATAAACATCCAATGAAATAAGAAATAAAATTTTTAATATCTCTTTCTAAAATAGTTTTTTTAACAGAGATTTTTTCATCAGAAATAGTTGGAGAGGCTGTTGCACAATTATTTTGTTCAATTAATATTTAAATTAAATTGAACAATATTAAATATATGAATTACTAATTACTGAAAATCCTTTGGATTACTGAAAATCCTTTGGATTTTCATAATTACAAAAATCGAAGATTTTTGGTAATTTAAAATTCAAAAAAATTAGTTTCACAAAACACTACAATATATTTCTTCTCATTTCTTTTTAATTACTAAAAAAACCTTCAATATAAGATTTTAACTCTTCAATTTTAACTCTGCCCTGTTTTTCACTGTCTCTATTTCTAACTGTAACACAATTATCATCCAATGTCTCAAAATCAACAGTAACAGCCAATGGAATTCCAATCTCATCACTTCGAGCATATCTTTTACCAATTGTTCCAGAACTATCATACTCTACTGTGAAACCATCTAACCTTAAACTATCTTTAATATCAATAGCTATTTCAGGTAATCTACTCTTTTTCACTAAAGGGAAAACAGCTACCTTTATTGGGCTAACATCAGATGTGAATTTGAAATAATCCTTAATTTTATCCTTACCATCTTCTTTTACAGTCACACTACTAAAAGAATGTAACAACAAACCATAGATAATACGATCAATACCAAAAGAAGGTTCAATAACATGAGGAATGATTTTTTCTCCTTTAACTTCCTCATCAAGCTCTTCAAAAGATAAGTCTCCACTCTCAATTTTGAAATTATGAGAGTCAATAGCTATTTCATAAACACCACTACTTTCTAACTCTTCCTTAACCTTTAAACCATCAACACTTTTTAAAGCTTCAGCTATTTTAACAGAATCTTTTCTAAATTTCTTACCAAACTCTTTCATATCTGGTTTTACAACCATTTTCTTAATGATTTTAGGTTCATCATATTCTGTGTAAACACTTAGCTCTTCATTACTATGCTTAGAATGAGCCGAAAGATCATAATCTCCTCTATCAGCTATCCCTATAATTTCAACCCAACCATACTTATCTGTTTTTAATTCAACATCCCAACTATCATTAGCATAATGTGCCATTTCATTTGGAAGATGCTGTCTAATTCTTAAAACATTATCAGGAATACCTATCTCATTTAAAAACTTTTTAGCTAAATATATCTCATAGATTAAGATTTCATTTGCAACAATATTATTATCCAATGCTTCCTGACCAGTTAAAGTAATAGCTTCTTCACCATCGCTTTGACTTTTAGCAGAATATAAAACAAAAACTTCGTTGGCTATTTCCTTAAATTTAGGATGTGTTTTATCCTTCGGATGAACAAATATTTCTGCTTCAGCCTGAGTAAACTCTCTAAGACGAATAACACCTTGACGAGGGGAAATTTCATTTCTATATGCTTTACCTAATTGAACAACCCCAAAAGGCAACTTGTTTTTAAAGAAACGGCTTAGACGTTTAAACATTATGAATATTCCTTGAGCAGTTTCAGGTCTCATATATCCAGGTTTATTTCCTTTTGGTCCAATATTAGTTCTAAACATTAAATTAAAGTTCCAAGCCTCAGATAATCTACTTTCACAATTTGGACATTTAACATTTCTCTCAAGAACCAGACTATCCAACTCTTCGTTTGTATAACCATCAACTGAAAGATTTGTTTTTTCTTCTACAATATGATCTAACCTAAAAACATCCTTACATTCAAGACATTGAACCATAGGATCAGTGAAATTACCTACATGACCAGAAGCTATTAAAACCTCTTCTGGTGTGACAGCTGGACTTTCAATTTCATAAAATCCTTCATTTACTATGTAGATTTCTCTCCATTTCTGCATAACATTATTTTTTAGCATTGCTCCTAATGGTCCATAATCTGTGAATCCAGCGACTCCAGAATAAATCTCAAATGAAGGCCATAAAAATCCTCTTTTTCTACCAATGTTTATCATTTTATCATGATTCAAACTAAAAACCTCTTGATATAATATAAAAGTTAAAGATTAATTGTAATCTTACGATTTTTTTTTAAATTTGACTAAAATTATTGAATTAAAATAGTTTGTGATTATGATAATAATTAGATTATAATTAAAATTGTTATTTCCTTTTAATCAATTAATTCATTTCCTTAACTAATTTTTTATAGTTCATCACATTTTTTGCAATTGAATTATTAGTATAAACTGATTAAGCTTTAATTTGTTATATTTTAATTCTTATTTTTTAAAAATATTGTTTATAACCTATTTATAATTTAACTAATAATATTTAATAAAAATTTATTAAAATAATATTTTGTTCATTGAAAGTTGTTTAATTTTTTATAAAATATATTAAATGATAATTATTAAAGTTAAATATTCATTAAGTTAAGAACCATCATTTAATTCATAATCAAACTTAATTCTACTACTTTCTGGACTAACTTGACCCATATACTTACTATCTCTTTCAGGATGACCATAAGGTTTTTGTGATGGAGAAGTCATAGTTTCAAAAACAATCTGGCAGACTCTTTGACCAGGATATAAAGCAACAGGCATTTTACCTATGTTAGATATTTCTAAGGTTATTCTTCCTTCAAATCCAGGGTCTATGTATCCTGCGGTCACATGCATAGTCACCCCCAGTCTCCCCATTGAAGAACGACCTTCAACTCTTGCAACTAAATCATCAGGAATTTTCACAGTTTCAAATGTTGTTGCCAAAGCAAATTCATTAGGATGTATTATGAAACAATCTCCATTAGGAATATTAACAGATTCCATATATGATGAAAGGTCAGTGGAATCTTTAGGATCTATAAACGGTCTCCTTACTATTTTGAATGATTTAAATTCATTTCCAATTCTTAAATCAACTGAAGAAGGTTGAATTTGTTTTTCAAAATCTTTTAAAGGTTCGATAATAATTTTCTTAGAAGACAAATATTTCTTTATATCCTTATCACTTAAAATAGCCATGATTTTTAAACTCCCAAAATCTTTAATTCAATGACTAAAATCATTTCAATTACTCAAATTAAAATTTTAATAGCTTATCTAAATTTATAAAAATCAAATTTTATATAAATTTAATAATTTAATAATTAATTATTTTGAACCAAATTCTAAAATTTTAGATCTTATTTCATATATTTAAATGCACTCCTTTTAAAACTACAATAACATGAATACTTTGTTATGTAAAATAGTTTTTAATAATATAAATAAATTATCATATTTTAAAAGAAGCATTATATTATGTTAAATGTATTGATTTAAAATAATATTCTATAACCTCTAATACTTTGAATTTATAAAGCCAATATTCAAATTATAAGCAATGAATGATAATATTACAAAATATTAATTGGATAATATTAATTATGAATCATATTTTTAATTAAACTATTTATATAAAGTATAATAAACAATTAATAATTTTAATATCAAATGTTAATATATTATTTAAAAACTGAAATAAATTTTATTGAATCTCTTTTTTTTTTTTTAATGAAAATAAACCATTACTTTTTAATTATGATAATTATCAAGATAAATTTTATTACCTTTAAAAAACAATATAAGTTTAGAGATACCATTAGTTATATACAAATATTATCCTTAATATATGAATATCCTTAATATATGAATATCCTTAATATACAAATATGTCCTTGATAAATAAAATCTATTTATAAAAAAACTAATATAATGTTTAAATTAAATATTACTAATAATATGAAGTCCTTACCCCACAATAGTTCAATAAATGAGGTTTAAATACAATGGAAAACTTAGAAAACATTGGAGAATTAAGAAAAATAGTGCCTGATACAAGCAGTATAGTAGAAAATAGTGTAGAAAAAATTATAAAAGAATTAAATTATCCAAAGATCATAATTCCAGAAGCAGTAATAGCTGAACTCGAATATCAGGCAAATAAAGAAAGATTTACAGGAATAAATGGACTTAAACACCTTGAAAACTTACAAAAATTAGAAGAAAATGGGGAAATATCTCTAAGTTTCACAGGCAAAAGACCTAACAACTATGAAATATCATTGTCTAAAACAGGTGAAATAGATGCTATGATTAGAGATGTCGCTAAAACAGAGTTAGCAACCTTAATTACAAGTGACAAAGTCCAAAGTTTAGTTGCCAAAGCACAAGGAATAAATGTTATCTACATTCCACAGGATTTAAAAAATCATCTAAAGCTCAAAATTCACGATTTCTTTGATGAGGATACAATGTCTGTTCATCTTAAAGAAAATGTTGTTCCAATGGCTAAAAAAGGAACACCTGGAAATATAAGCCTTGTTAAATTATCAGATGAAAGATTAAACTATAACTACCTTCAAGAATTAGTAAATGAAATAATTGAAAATTCCAGGCATGATTATAAGAGTTATGTTGAAATGGATATGGAAGGTGCGACTGTTATTCAATCAAGAGAATTTAGAATTTCAATAGCTAAACCACCATTTTCAGAAGGCTTAGAAATAACAGCTGTTCGTCCTGTTGCTAATGTTTCAATTTATGAATATGAACTTTCTGATATGCTAATTGAAAAATTAAAAAATAATTCTAATGGAATTTTAGTTTCTGGTTCTCCAGGAGCTGGAAAAAGTACATTTGCACAAGCATTAGCTGAATTCTATTCTAATGAAATGAATAAAATAGTTAAAACAATGGAATCTCCGAGAGATTTACAAGTTCCTGATGAAATCACACAATACTCTCCACTTGAAGGGAGTATGGAGAAAACTTCTGACTTACTTTTATTGGTTAGACCTGACTTTACAATTTATGATGAACTCAGAAAAACTGATGATTTCCACATATTTGCTGATATGAGACTTGCAGGTGTTGGAATGATTGGTGTTGTTCATGCAACAAAACCAATAGATGGAATACAAAGAATAGCTTCAAGAGTGGAGTTAGGTATAATACCTTCTGTAGTTGATACCAACATATTTATTGAAGATGGTGAGATTAAAGCTGTTTATGAAACAAACTTAACTGTTAAAGTTCCAAGTGGAATGAAAGAAGCAGATTTAGCAAGACCAGTTATTGAAATTCGAGATTTCAAAACAAAGGAACTTAAAAATGAGATATATACTTATGGTGAACAGACCATTGTTATGGACATCGATTTATTAGATACTCCAGACGGTTTAAAGAAAAAATCTTCTTTAGAAAATATTGCAGAAAAAGAAATATTAAAAGAAGTTAAAAAAATTCTTCCAAAATCAAGAATAAAAGTTGAGTTTAAATCAGAAGATAGAATTGATGTTTATATTGAAGAGAAATATATTCCACGATTCATTGGAAAAGGCGGTAAAAAAATTGATAAATTAGAAAATAAGTTGGGAATAAGCATTGGTGTTGAATCAATAACTGAAGAAAATGGTAACAAGAGTTGTGCAAATTCAAATCAAGACCCATTACATTTAAAGGTGGATGAAACTAAAAAGTTCTTAAACTTGTATTTTCCAAATGATTCTGTAGGAGGCAGTTTTGAAATCTATGCTGCTGATGTTTATCTTTTCACAGCAACCGTTGGTAAAAATGCGATGGTTAGACTTAGAACAAACCTCGAATTGAGTGATGTGATATTAGATGCTTTAGAACTAAATATTCCAATAGTTGCTAAAAAGATATGAAATATAGTCATTTTGATAAAGTTTTTAAATTATCATCGAGAATCTTTTTATTTTTTAATTGTTGAAAATTTATTTTCAATTTAGAAGAATTAATTCTTCGTTTTAATAAGAAAAATTAATTATTTTAAAGAATTAAATAATAATATCCTATATTTTATATAATAAAGAATATTCAATAGATTAATATTAATTTAAAGAAATTTATTTTTTAAGAATATTATCAAACTTACTATAGTCATTGCTATCAAGCTAAGAAATTAATCTGCTTAAAATTCTTTAAATCTTTTCAATGTCTGTAAATATGTTATATACTATTAATTTTGAGTAATAGTCTTGTTCTATGGCTAATTTTAAATATCCTGATACATTTTCATTTTGTATTAAATTTTTAATTGTATTGTATCCAGTCTCTATTCCCCATCTTAAACCATAAACTTCTTCTATTTCTTTTATAATACTATTTATCTTCTAAAATTGCTTTTTTAATATTATAAATCCCACTATCATTTCTCCATACTGTTTCAACTTCAACAATTTTTATTCTTTTCTTAAAAATAGGCCCATTTAGAACTAAAGTCTCTGCTTCTCCACCCTCGAAACATAGGTTAATATCACAGACATTCTCTTTAATAAATATTAATTCATCGACTGTATTATGATTAATTCCTCTTCCCAACCATGATTGATCAAGCCCTTCTGCAGAAATTCCAGTGATTATAACTTCAAACCCTAAATCAACTATATTTCTCATATATTTTTCAGGATTTATATGCCACAATGGAGCAATAGATTTTAAACCTATTTTCTCGCAGATATTGTCTATCCTTGTTTTCTGATAGGTTGAAAAAATAGCTCCACTATAAACAGCCTCCACTCCATTATTTTTAAGGTCCACTAATCCCTTTTCTAAGTCATTTAACTCCTCTTCTTTTTTCCCATCAGTCGTGGCTGTTAAAATAGGAATATTTAAGGCTTCAGCTATTAAGTTAGATAGATTTATATTAGGAATATGAAACATATAAGATTCATCATTCAAAGATTTCATAGAAAATAGATACTTAACATTATCTTCATTTAAAATAGAATGGTAAAGAGCCATAGTACTATCTTTACCACCTGAAAAAAGTATTGCTGAATTCATTTTATATTCTCCATCTTATAAATCTTGTTTAGAGTTAATGTCGCACAATTAATTTTTTTAATCCTGTTTAAAATAATAGCTATTTTTGATACAGATGAATTCTCATAGAACAAGTTCATTATAACTTTCTTCTATAAAATTTTGGAATATTGTCCCAGAATGAACCAAGCAATGCAGCAAAGAGCCCCATCATACCTGTAATCAGCAAAACATAATTTTCACCAAACATTTTACTTTTAACCAATTTAATAGTATCTTGAACAGGCCCTGTGGCTGATTCAACGACTATTGCTCCTTTAGTGAAATTATTCATATTTTCAACAACATCATGACAATTGACATTAACATCAAAATATATGAAAGATGATTTGGTTGTAATTGATCCTGTGTATTGTAACCATCTTGAAATATTATTCAGTTCGTTTGAATTAAATTTTTTGTTTGTGAAAACTGTTATCACTCCAGAAGTGTCAACTTCATAAGCACTATAATTTCTAAGGGATAAGTAATTTTCAATGAATTTTTTCCTATTATCTGAAAAGGAAGAAGTGGTTAGTTTAAACCCTGTTTCTTTTAAAGATTTAAACCCTTTCATTCCTTTAATAGTTTCAATTGATTGGTTTAAATCATTATGGGATGAAACTAATACTTTTAAAATCTCATGATTTGGATCTATTACAGAATGGAAACCTCCAACAATGTAAGGTAAATCTTGATATATTGGAGTTATAAGAAAACCACCTCCAACACCACCCATTATAAATCCTAAAATCCCAACTATTGCAATGCTTTTTTTACCTATCATTGGAGTTAGGAGTCCTGCAGAAAAAATAAAAACTAATATCACTATAAAAAGAAATAGATATATGCTAAATATTAAAAAGTCCATTATTTCACTTGTTCAATTATTTTTAAGAACGAAAATTTAGTGCTAACTTATAAGTTAATATTAAATAATTGATTTTTATTTTATATAAAATTACTGATATCAAATAATTAATATGCATAAATATTTAACTATGATTTATGATGATTTTAAATTTCCAAAAGCAATTACATATTAATTCAAATATATTAATAAATCGAATAAATAAATATGAATAAAAAATAAAAATATGAATAAAAAATAAAGTCCTTTTAGTCACAATCTAATTTTTATTTTAAAATCTTTAAGTAAATTATCCTCTACACCATAAGGCTTTTTCACATAATATCTTTTGGCATGTTCTACAATTAAGCTGTGATACTCTTGATATATCTCATAATTAGAAGGTAAGTTCTCTTCAAAAAGTTTTTTAACCTTCAAATAGCTATCTTTTTCTTTTATGTAATTTAAACACGAAAAAATCCTTTTTGTGTAAGCATCAACCACGAACTCTGATTGCCTATAAGCATATAATAATATTGAATCTGCAGTTTCATTTCCAACACCTTTTACATTTAACAATTCCTTTCTTGTTGGAGTGTCACCATCAAGGTTAATATAGAAATCAAGAATATTAGAAATATAATTTATCTTCTGATTATAGTAACCAGCACATCTTATTGCTTCTTTAAACAAAATAAAGTCTTCATTAAGTACTTTCAGAATATTTTCTGGCTTAAAGTCAATAGCTATTTTGTCTATGTTAATTAAAGCTTTTTCAACAGATTTCCAATTTGTGTTTTGAGTTAAAATGCTACCTAATATTACTTCAAATTGTTCTCCTTCATTTTTAGGAAAGCTATAATCTTTAGGATGATAACCATTAATCACACCAGTTTTAGTTGGATTCTTTCCTTTATAATAAATTAATGGCCACCATCCCTGATAAGAGTATTCTCCAAGTAAAGTTTCATATATTTCTTCAATTTTCATGATTTTAGTTCTTTATTGGTGAGTTTAGATTGTAATAAAGTCTTTTAAATAAATGATTATATTTTTAATAAAACCATCATACTTTATTAATTTTTTAGTAATTAATTTTTATTAAATTAGTAATATATTTTTTCAATCATGTGAGATTAACTAAAAACACAAATTTTTAAAAAAATAATTATTCTACTTTTAATTTAAAGAACTAAGATATATTATTTTTTGTATGAAATAATTTGTTATTACAATTGTTTTTTCATATAAACTTTTAATGTAAGTGGAGCGAAAACGATTACTACAACAATCATAAGTATTAATGATATAAATATTTCTTGACTGAATATGCTGCCTATAAGTAAATCCTTAACTGCATTAACCATGTGTGTTACTGGATTAATTTTTGCTATTATTTCTAAAATTTTTGGCATAGTATCAACAGGCACCAGAGCATTGGATATAAACATTAAAGGCATAGTGATAACAAATGATATGCCTTGCACTGATCCAGATGTTCTCATTATAAGACCTATGAAAGCAAATATCCAAGATAATACACCAACCACAAAACACTGTAAATATTAAAGCTAAAAAAATTCCTATAAAACCAGAAGATGGCCAGAATCCCACAATTATTGCGAGAGTGAATGTTACCAATATACTGATAACGAATCTTATGCTATCACATATTAAAGTTCCAGCAAGTGGAGCTATACATGAAATTGGCATTGACTTGAATCTATTGAAAATCCCAGTTTCTATATCTTCTTTTAGGTTTGTTCCTGATGCTCCTGCAGTATTTAATACACAGAATACCAGAATCCCTGGAATAACTATAGGTAGGTAGTTGGCTGTGCTACCTGAAATAGCTCCACCGAAAATATAAGTAAACATTAATAAGAATACTATTGGAAAAATCAGTGTGTCCATTAATTGTTCTGGAGTTTTCATCATTTTAAGAAAGTTCCTCTCGAAAATAATTAAACTTTCTTTAATTGTTTTTAAAAACATTACACTACCTCTTTAATCATATTTAACTCTTCATAATTATTATTTTTTCCATCTGTTCCGTCGCCTGTGATTTTTAAGAATACCTCATCTAAGTTTTTAGCTTTATATTCTTTTTTTAGGCTTTCAGCTGTGCCTTTTGCTATAACTTTTCCTTCATCCATAATAGCTATTTCATCTGATAGCTGATCAGCTTCTTCTAAATATTGGGTCGTTAATAATACTGTCGATCCTTTTTTTACTAAGTTTTTAATTGTTGACCACATTTGATTGCGAGTTCTTGGGTCTAATCCTGTTGTTGGCTCATCAAGAAATATTAATTTTGGTCTATCGATTAAACTAACTGCTAGATCAAGTCTTCTTCTCATACCTCCAGAAAATTTTTGAATAGGCTTGTTAGCTGCATCTTCCAAATTAAACTCTTTTAAAAGTTCATTTCCACGAATTTTTGCTTCTTTTCTGGATAAACCCAAAAGTTGTCCAAATACTAATAAATTTTGCTTAGCTGTTAATGCTTCATCTACACAAGCATACTGTAATGTTAAACCAACTAGCTCCCTAACTTTTTTAGATTCTTTCATTATATCAAAACCTAAAATCTTTACAGTTCCTTTGTCTGGTTTTAACAACATTGATAAAATATTTATCACAGTGGTTTTTCCAGCTCCATTCGGTCCTAAAATAGCGAAGACAGAATTTTCTGGAATATCTAAACTTAAATTATCAATTGCTTTAAGTCCATCAAAATTTTTTGATATATTCTTTATTTCAATAGCATTCATCTCTTAACCTCCAAAAATAATAAATTTTATTAATTTTATAAGTATTTTAACTATTTTTAGTTGATATGAAAAATAAATAATCGTATTAAACAGAAATTAAATCTTTAAAATATTTAAGGAATTTTTTTTAATTTTTAATTTTCATATAACTGTTTCTTATTTTAATCGTTTACCTATATAAATGTTTCTATAGTAAACATTTTATAAAGGAAACATGTATATATTCACTTTTAAATATATTTTATACAAAATATTATTACAATTAAATAAGTACTTAATAACCTTATTTAATAGCTTTATTTGCTTTAATAACTTCATTTTTTTATAATAAAAATAACAACTTAGATAATATAATATTATAATAATTGGAGGAATTTAATGGATAATGAAAAAAATATAGACAAAGATTTTCCTGATGGAATCTTAATGTCTGATTTAGTTACTATGATCTATCAATCATATAAAAATTATTTAATCTTCAAAATATCTGATACAAATATTACTCCTGGACAAATCCCATTTATTTTAGAGTTAATGCATTCAAAAATAGCTTCTCAAGATGAAATAGCCAATAAATTACTTTTAACTCGAGGAGCAGCAGCTAAAACTCTTAGAAAACTTGATGATGAGGAAATAGTTGAAAGAAAACGAAGAATTGACAACAGAAGAAAATATGATGTTTATTTGACCGATAAAGGAAAAGAAGCAGCTTCAAAGATTGAAAAAGTTGATAAAACTTGGGAAAACCTGATCTTATCTCATCTTGAAGATTTAGAAGCTTTAAATGAATTTAAAAATAAAGAAACTATTATGAAACTTCTAAAAATTTTAGCTAAAGCTTCCACTGAAGTTTTTGCAGAAGAAATAAAAAAACATTGGGATCTTGACAATCCAGGTTATGATTTCGAAATGCTTCCTTTTGGAGAAATTCCTTTTAGAAGGCATAACTTCAGAAGACATCATTTTAAGGGTCAGATTTTTCATGAAAATTTCTTTAAAAGAAAAGGTCATGAATAATAAAAAGGCCATGAATAATAAAAAGGCCATGAATAAGAAATAATGGATTGGTGATATAATGAAAAGTTTTAATTTTCTTTTACCTGAAAGAATAGCTGATTATGGAGAAAATGGAATAACAATGGTTTTAGATAAAGGTTTAGGCATTTTAAATTTAGTTGATATTATGGAAATTTCAGGAGAATATGTTGATTTCTTGAAATTTGGTTGGGGAACAATAATATTACATAATAAAGATATAATCCAAGAAAAGATAGAAATAGCTAAATCATATGGAACATCTCCATATCCTGGTGGATCATTATTTGAAATAGCTTACCTAAACAATAAAATCCCAGAATACTTCAATGAACTTGATAAACTTGGTTTTGAAACTTTAGAAATATCTGATGGTTCAGTAGATATTGAACACGAGAAAAAATTAGAGTTGATAAAGGAAGCAAAAGAGAATGGTTTCTATGTTCTATCAGAAGTTGGTAAAAAAGATCAAGCAAAGGACAATAATTTAGAATTAGAAAACAGAATTAAATTAATCCAATCAGAACTTAAAGCTGGTTCTAATAAAGTCATTATCGAAGGAAGAGAAAGTGGAAAAGATATTGGGATCTTTGACAGCAATGGAAATGTAAAAGCTGATGAAATCGCTGATATCTTAAAAAATGTGAATTCTGATGATTTGATTTGGGAGGCTCCTAAGAAAAATCAACAAGTTTACTTTGTTCTGAACTTAGGTTCAAATGTTAACTTAGGAAATATTAGTGTTGATGACATCACTTCTCTTGAAACTATCCGACGAGGTCTTAGAGGAGATACAATTGGCAAAATTTAAAACTGTGCGAATTTAGATAATACAGATTAAAGTGTATAAGTGTAAAGCCATGAAAAGATGATTCTATGGGTTTTAAACAGAAAATAATTAATAATAAAGATTATATTCTTTTTCCAATTGAAACAAACTATATAAAACCAAATGATAGTTTAGATACTATTCTAAATAAGACAATTAGTCTTGTTGAAGATAATGATTACTTGGTTATTGCTGAAACTCCAATAGCTATTTCTCAAGGCAGATTAGTTGACGAATCAGGTTATACACCTTCCCTTCAAGCAAAGTTCCTTGCCTTTGTCTGGAGTAAGTATGTTTGGGGTTACATTCTTGGACCAATCCTTAAGATAAAAAAAAGAACTATGATTAATCTTAGAAAACTGCCTCCAGAGGCTGCACAACACAAAGAAGTTGTTTTAGAATTGTATGGTTGGAGACACGGTTTAAAACCTGCTTCTGAAGCTGGAATTGATTTGAGCAATGTTCCTGGCACTTTTGTGTCATTACTTCCTAAGAATCCAGATAAAATAGCTAAAAACCTAAGTAAAACTTTAAAGAAATTATCAGGAAAAGAGGTTAATGTTTTAATAGTTGATAGCGATGCCACATATAAAATAAAAAATAAGTATTTTACAGGATTGCCAATAGCTATTCCTCCAATTAAAGCTAATATGGGTGTTTTTGCATATATTTTAGGTCAAATTTTTAGTAATTGTGGTCCAACAATAATTGCCTCATCATCATCAGTAGATATTGGGGAAGGATTGAAAATAGCTAATATCTGTGAAGAGTATCAGAAGTTAAACAATAATATAGAAACAATTCATGATATGAAAGAAAAATTGGATAAAGATGATGTTGTTAGTGTTGAGGATTTAGAGTCTATTGTTCATACTCCAGCTATTATTGTAAGAAAAACCTATTGATTTTTTAGAAAATATGGAACTTAATAAGAATACAATTCTTAGTTTAGAACTTTTTATTAGTGTGCATTATTAATTCAAATGAAGATAAAATAAAATTAAATAAAAAAAACTAAGAAAAGGTACCCTATTGGTCTTAGATTTTTTAGTAAAATAATCTTCGTTTTCAGCTATTCGATTAAATTCATCTAATTGATCGTTTGATAAACATTTACAAGGTCTAACCAGAATTTTCATAAATGAGTATCTAAATCCTTTGGGTCCATATTCATTATAAAGATCTACCCATCTATGTCCTGTGGGTTCAGTATATATGTACAAATCGTCGAAAATTTCAGAGACCATTTTTTTTAGTCACTGCTCTGATGACTGCAAATTTTTTGTTTTATTGGCAATCGGTTTTTATATTTTTAATTATATTCTCTAATTCATTTTATATCTACAATGTTCTTTGATTTTCTTTTGAGGCATTATTTACCATGACTAACAACTCCAAAAATATATATAAAGTTATATTAATCATCACCTATAAAACTTTCTTTTAAGACTATAAATAAAAATACTATATCTAAAGATTGTAAAGAATTTGCTGAAGAATTAAATGAGTCAAGATTCATCAAAAAGCATTTTATAAGATTGTATATGGTATGGTACGGCACATTGGGGCATGATAAACACAACCTAAAAGGTAGGTAAGTAGATCACATAGGAATAGAAAAAATCAGAACAGAAAAGCAACTGAGAGCCATAAATTACAATATCAATCGATATGCCAAATTATTAAAAGAAGATAAAGCTGAAAAAGAGCCTGTTGCGCACACAACCCTTAAGTCATTGCAGTTAACACTTCCACAAATCTTAAATATGGAAATTAAAAATAGATTTAATAATTATGATAGTTGCGACAAAACTATGTTGAATTATGATAGCTATATTCAATCTGATATTTTATGTGTTTAGTTAGAGCTTTCCTTTTCAAGAATCTTAAAAATACTCATCAACTATTATATTCACAACAGTGAACATCAGAATTAGAAGAATATACAGAAATAATTGTGCAACATCCTCCCAAAGGATTTTCAGTAATTTTATAAAATTTTACAAAATGACTATATAATAACTTTTGAACAAACTATTAAACACTTTAAAAATCTAAGAATTTTTCAATGTCTAAAAGAACAGAGTTAATAGCTAAGTTGAACAATTGTTTCCCATAATCTAAATCAACATAAACTCCTTCTTCTTCAATTTCAATAGCTCCTCTTTCAATATTAGGATCTTTTGCTCTTGCATCACTAAATCTAAACAATCCTACTTCCCCATAAATTTTTAAATTAGTCTGATTTTTAACCTCATTTTCATTTAATATTCCTAACACTTTAGCCATAGAAAGCTCACCAGAACCTCCATGAGGACCCTCTGTTTCAATAATCTTACTATTAAACTGAATGATGAGATCTGTCTCATACTCAATCCTATCTAAACATTGATAAAGTGGTAAGTTTCCTCCGTGAGCATTTACAATAATCACTTTATCAATGCCTAAAAATTTTTTTCCAGAATTTAAAGTCTCAATTATATTGTTAACCAATTCCTCTAAACTATTATGTATTCCATGATCTACTTCGTCTATTTCGTATGCTGGATAAATAACACCTAAAAATTTGGATCCACTTTGCAATGAAGCATTTAATGCAATATAAGAAGCTATTTTCGCATCAGTATCAATTGGAAGTGCTGGACCATGATTTTCTAAATGAGAGCCCAGAGCAATTACTCCAATTTTATGAACATTTGGATTTTTAATATTTCCAGATAAATATCTAAGTTCCATTAAAAACACTCCAACAGGAATAATTTATTATATTTTCAGATTCCAAATATCATCACCAATGAAATGAAGAGTTTTAACTGCTTTTCCTTCAGTATTATTAATCATTTCATCAGCGGCAATAAGGCTTACTCCAACAGCTAATGGTTTATTATGGTCTTCATCAACGACGACAATTATATCATCTTTAGCTATGTTTTCGGTTGCATCTGTAATTCCTGGACTCATAACATCTGCTCCATTTGCCATGAATTTTACTGCTCCCATATCAACAACAACTTTTTTAATAATTATATCTTTATTATTTATCAGATATTTTAGTGTTGGATACGGTTTATCATTTATTAATATGGCTGTTGGTTCACCATCCACTAATATAAATGGGATAGGTTCGGCTTCTAAGTATTCTATCTTTTTTTTATCATGTATAATGGAGGCATATTCTCCTAAATCCTGTTTAATCTTTTTTAATTTCTTTTTATTTAAAAAATATCTGTTTCTAACTTTCATAATCTTCCAAGATTGTTTTTAATTAAAATATGTTTTTTTAAGAGTGGGACAGTTTAAAAATGTTTTATTTATTATAATTAAATTAATTTTTTAGTATATAAATTTATTTTAAAAACTCATTACTTTTCTTAATATTTTAATTTTTTCTTATTTTAAATTTTTTAATTTTAATAATATATATTTAATAATTAAATTAATATTAAATACTGAATAAAGTTAAAGAGATTATATAAAATTTATAATGATTTTATATAACTTTTTATAAAAATTTTAATATATTCTATACTTTTAATTAATTATATTATTTAATAATCTATAATATTTTAACAATATATAATTTATTCAATTCACAATTTAATTAATAAGTATTTCCCATAGATTTGATAAAATGAAGGCATTAGTTGTTATTACTGGAAGAGGAATGGGTGGAGATGCTGTAAATGCATTGAACATTATTAAGGCATTGGAAGACATAGATATTCAATGTGAAATAGCTTTGGACAATAATGCTCCAGGCTTATTATTCAAAAAAAATGGTTATTCTTGGCATAAAGTTCCTGTTCCCCAAGCTGGAGGTCATGCAGCCACAAAATTAAATATAATAAAAGCAGGGATAAGAACATTGAAGGCTGTTTTAAAAGCAAGACAATTAATTAAAAAATTAAATGTTGATGTTGTTGTTGGAGTTATTGGTGGAGGAGCCATTGTAGGTTGTATTTCTGCTAAATTAGCAATGATCCCAGGAGTTGGAATAATTGACACACCATTAGATACTAAGATTTGTACGAAGTTGAACAAGTGCATTGTTTTACCAGAAGCAGGGATGTTTAAACAAAAAATTATTCCCAATAATGTTGTTAAGTCTTATTTTCCATTGGTCAAGAAGATTGAAAAGGGAGATAGTGAGAAGGCAATTGAAAAAATTGAGGAACTTGATAAAAATAAGATATTTGATAAAAATAGACCAAGTCTGCTTTTCTCATCTGGGTCTTCATTGTTTGAGGGAATGATTGTTTGCTTATCTAATTATTGCAGTTATTTAAAGGAAAACGACAGATTAAATGATTATAATCTTCTTTTGATTGGAAATCCTCTTAAAGAAGAATATCTGGATTTGATTGATGAAAACCATATTATCAATTTGGGATATATAAATTGGATTAATGATCTTTATGAGTTAATTGATTTAGCTATTTTAACTGATGATGGTGTGATGATTCAGGAATCTGTTGCTTGTGAACTTCCTGCTGTTGCACTGACAAGGGTTAAGTATGGAAGATATCATAATATGGAAAGTATATTTCCAAATGCGATTTTAGAGACTGAAATAGATCAAGCAAATATTAAGATTGATGAGGCTTTAAAAAATTTGGATAAACTAAAGGATAATTCAAAGAGTTATGTTGAGGATTTAATATCTGCTGGTGAAAAAATAGCTAAGATCATTCTTGAGGAAGCTAAAAAATAGTTATTAAATCTTTTAAATCATCGATTTCAGGTTTCCACATTTTTATGTCTGGTTTTTAAAAGATTGTGATAGTATGGGGATGAAGATTTCCAAATACTATTATTTGGGTCTACCAGGTTCTAATATGGAGTTTCAAATTTATAAATCTTATCAAACATGTGATTTTTGATAAGCTAATAGAAACTCTCTTAGGATTTAATATAACGATTATATGTAATAGTATATGATATTATTAAATGTATGATTTAATAATCAATATTTTTAAAAATATAATTTTAATTTATAGTCCTTTTTGAAAACCTTGTAAATTTATAAAATTTTAACTATAAAATTTTAATATTTGATATACTTTATTTAAATTTAATTTAAAAGTACTTTATGATATAATTAAATTAATAATTGATGAATATTAACATAAGGACTATAATATTTTTATTTTGATAAAAATTAGACTTTACGAAAATTAAGAAGAATATTTCTTTTAAAGATTTAATTTTCAATCTAAGTTTAATTATAAAACTTATCATTAATTAAAAATATAATTTAATTATAAACGATAATAAATATAATAATAATTAAAGAGAGGTATTAAGTTGATTAAAAAAACTTTTATAACCGATTGTGAAGGACCAATATCTTTAAATGATAATGCTTATGAGCTTTGTAGAGAGTTTATTCCTGATGGAGATAAATTCTTTAAAGTTGTAAGTAATTTTGATGATTATTTAGTAAGTGTAAATCGTGAAAATTATAATGCTGGAGACACTTTAAAATTAATAGCTCCTTTTTTAAAAGCTTATGGACTTAATAACAATAAAATTATTGAATTCTCTAATGAAAATCTATCTTTAGTCAACGGTGCAAAAGAGACTATGGAATATGCAAAGAACAATATGATTTCATATATAGTTAGTACAAGTTATGGTCAGTATATTGAAAGCTTAACTAAGAATATTAACTTTCCATTTGGAAACACATTTTACACACTATTAGATCTATCTTCTACAATTTCAACTAATGAAAAAAATACATTGTTTACATTTAAAGATGAAATTTTAAAAGATAATTTTAATCGTCTTGATAAAATTTTCTTTGATGAAATTCCTAAGTTAGATATTTATGAAATATTAGAAGTTAAAACTGTCGGTGGTTTAGGTAAAAAAATAGCTATTGATGAAATAATAACTAAAGAAGATCTGATTGCTAAAGGCATAGTATATGTTGGAGACAGCATAACCGATGTTGAACCATTGAGGTTTGTTCGTGAAAATGATGGTTTAGCTATTTCATTCAATGGAAATAAATTTGCTTTAAAGGAATCTGAGGTAGCCATAATATCTGATGATACAATAGTGACATCTATTTTATTGGATTTGTTTGGAAGATATAATAAGAATTATTGTTTGGAATTTGTTAAAACATATTCTTATGATCCTCAAAAAGCTTTTGAAAATTTTAGAATGAATTTTTCTTTGATGGATAAGTTTAGAGAAGTTTTTAAGGATAAAAAAATTCCAATTATTCAAGTTATTGATAATGATAACTTTGATTATCTTCTTCAGAAGAGTTTGGAAATGCGAAATAAGATTCGTGGAAAGAGTATTGGCGAATTATCATAGAATAATTCTATAGCTTGAATAATGTTTTCATTGAATAATAAAAATTCTAAAAAATAAGACATGTTTAGGAGTAGGTAGAAAAACATGGAGTGTGAATAATTTTATGTGTAGTAATGATTTAGAATTAAGATTATGTGATCTTTTAAGTACATATATTAAACTAAAGTTTAAAATGTATGATTTAATATTAAGAAAATAAACCATCTGAAAAAGAAATAAAAGAAAAAGATCTTAATGTTTTAAGGGGTTTCTATTTAACCAACGATGAAGGAAAATTAAAGGTTTAGAATTAAACAATGATAGACAATATAGATTAAAATTAGATGATGAATACTTGAATGAGGATTATTTCCATAATGAAGATGAGAAAATAAGGATTATAGACACGATACTAAAGAACAGAAGTAAATAATAAATGGGCGTGTTTTTTATATTTACAATATAATTTTTATGGGAAGAATATTTGTTTGAACAGCACCCCTAATATGGCCACTATTACCGCTCATCAATATTCTCAACCAATACTGATCCCTTTCAATTTTAAGTAAACTATCCTTTTATATGTTTAAGGTGATTCTCCTTAATATTCTTTAAATAATTCTGTATACTTTTATTTTCATCTTCTAAATCCTTAATATCTTCTCTTAATTCCTTTTCTAAATGATCGATTTTATCATCTATTCTATTGAATTGTGAATCAGTTTTATTTTCTTGATGATTGAATTTTTCTTCAAGAAATTTAATTATTATATCCGTATCTTCATTATTCATTCTAATCCACTCTTATTAATTTTCGTTTTACAGTCTGGATGTTTTCATATTCAACATTAATTAAATCATATAAATTTCTTTTTTTTATTCTAATGTCAAGACAACTTAATTTTGGGTATTAAATATAGTATTTTGATAATTTTTTGTCTGCTTTCTTTTTATTGAAATTCCAATTAATTTTACTATTTTTTTTCATTCCTATCACTTACACCAAGCCATAGTTCCTTTCGTTAAGTAGTTTTTATTTTTCATTTCCATCAGTGCATTCCATATCCATTACATTAATACTCTATCTCAGCAATATTCAGCCAACTTGCATGTTTTGGTGTGTAATGAAACTCT
>JAITGU010000183.1 GCA_031280375.1 Candidatus Methanovirga procula
TATGATAGGAAGTATTATACTCCTTATGTTGATAAGGAAGTTTTTTTACTTGCTGTTGGAGTTTGTGGAAAAGAAATCGATTGTAAATTCAAACAATTAGAAAAAAAATACTTATTAAAATAATAGAAAAAAATAATATAATTCAGGCAAGTTTGATAATTATGAAAAGTGAAACCGTCATTAGATACGATGCAATGAGAATATTATGGTGGAGAAACTTGGTTTAGTAGATGTTGAAAGATTTATAGATAGTATAAAACTAGATGAATTTGATTATACTGAATGGAAAAGAGATTTATGGAAAGATAAATCCATGATGAGATTAATGAATTGGCTGTTCAGTTTTCAAAAAGAGAAAAATAAGAATAAATAGGCAAAACTTTTAAAAATGGGATTTCTTTTTTAATGGATGTTGATTACTTATTATTTTTATATGGAGTAATATTAATGGGTTTAAATAATTTTGTAAAGAGTCTACAGGATATAATGCGTAATGATGCTGGGATTAATGGTGATGCTCAAAGAATAGAACAGATGACATGGATTCTATTTTTAAAGGTGTATAGTTCTAAGGAAGAAGAATGGGATATAACTTTAGATAACTACAATTCAATTATTCCTGAAAAATTACAATGGGAAAATTGGGCTGTAGATAGAAAAGATGGAAAAGCATTAACTGGTGATGATTTGTTAAAATTCGTGAGTGGAGAGTTATTCCCTGGACTTAAAAATATTTCTATTGGTGAAAACACTCCGATGAATAAGATTATCGTTAAAGAAGCATTTGAAGATAGTAATAATTTTATGAAAGATGGAGTTTTGCTTCGTCAAGTAATTAATGTAGTGGATGGATTGAACTTTGAGGATTATAATGGCAAACATGCTTTTGGAGATATTTATGAAAAAATACTTAAAGATTTGCAAAGTGCAGGTAATGCTGGAGAGTTTTATACTCCTCGTGCTGTAACAGACTTCATGGCTTTAATGCTTAATCCTAAACTTGGAGAAAGTATAGCAGATTTTGCATGTGGAACTGGAGGATTTTTAACATCTTGTTTGAAAATACTTGAAAAACAAATCGATTCTGTTGAAGATAGGGAAAATTATGCAAATTCTATCTTTGGAATAGAGAAAAAAGCACTTCCGCATATGCTTTGTGTAACAAACATGCTTTTACATGATATTGACAATCCGAATATTATTCATGGAAACTCATTTGATAAACAAGTTAGAGATTATAGTGAAGATGAAAAGTACAATGTCATGATAATGAATCCTCCGTATGGGGGCAGTGAAAAAAAATCAGTTCAAAATAATTTTCCAGTAGATTTAAGAAGTAGTGAGACTGCCGATCTTTTTATATCAGTAATAATGTATAGGCTTAAAAATGATGGACGAGTGGCTGTGATTCTTCCAGATGGATTCTTGTTTGGGACAGATAATATTAAAGTAGCCATAAAGAAAAAGCTTTTACGAGAATTCAATCTTCATACTATAGTAAGACTACCGCATAGTGTTTTTGCACCATACACTTCCATTACAACTAATGTTCTTTTCTTTGAAAAAACAGGTTCCACATCAGAGACATGGTTTTATCGTTTGGACATGCCAGAAGGTTATAAACATTTTTCAAAGACAAAACCAATGAAGTTAGAACATTTCAATTCAGCTATTGAATGGTGGAATGATAGACGAGAAATAAAGATAGATGGATTTGACAAAGCAAGGTCATGCACAATTGAAGAAATTGAGGAGAGAAACTACAGCTTGGATCTATGTGGTTTTCCTCATGAAGAAGAAGAAATTCTCCCACCAAAGGAGTTAATAGAAAAATTTCAAGAAAAAAGGCATCAACTAAATGAAGAAATAGATGACACATTAAAAGAAATCAAGCAAATTTTGGGGTTAACTTTATGAACAAAGGGGAAATGTTAAAATACTCTATTCTACAAATGGCTATGAAAGGTGAGCTTGTCCCTTCAGATGATCAAGATGATTCCACAGACAATATTTTAAAGAAAATAAATATTGAAAAAGAAGATTTGATTTTTAAAAAAAGATTAAAAAGAGATAAAAAAGAATCTATTATAAATAGAAAAAATGATCAGTTCTATGAAAAAAAGGATAAAGAAAAATATTGTATTAATAGTGAAATTGACTTTAGTGTTCCCAAATCATGGAAATTAATGAGATTAGGCTCTCTTGTGAAGTTATTAAATCCATTGATAAGTAAAGGTCAAAATTTTCCTTATCTTAATGCTAAGTTCTTGAGAAATCAAGTTGATCCCATGATTAAAGATTCAGGAAGATATATTCCAGAAGGAACTAATATTATACTGGTTGACGGAGAAAATTCTGGAGAAGTTTTTACTACATTTTGTGAAGGATATTTAGGAAGCACATTCAGAGAACTTTTCATACCAAAGGTATTAAATGCTGATTTTGTTTTATATTTTATAGAATCTTATAAGGAATATTTAAAGAATTCTAAAAAAAGTGCAGCTATTCCTCACTTAAATAAAGAAATTTTTAATAATTTATTAATTGGAATTCCTCCATTAGAAGAACAAAAAAGAATTGTAGAAAAAATAGAAGAAGTGCTACCATTGATTGAAAAGTATGGAAATTTAATAGATGAGCTTGAACATATATATAAATGAATTTCCAGAGAAAATTAGGAAATCTATTTTACAAGAAGCTATTCAAGGAAAATTAACTGAACAAGACCCAAACGATGAGCCAGCATCAATTTTATTAGAAAAGATCAGGAAAGAAAAAGAAAAATTAATAAAAGAAAATAAAATAAAAAGAAATAGAAACGAAGGTATGATTTATAAAGAGAATGGATATTATTATGAGAAAATAGGAAAAGAAATAAACTGCATAGATGATGAAATCCCTTTTGACATTCCTGAAAACTGGGCATGGTGTAGAATTCAGAGTTTAGGTGAAATTGTTGGTGGAGGAACTCCAAAAACTAAAGTTAATGAATACTGGGTTGGAGGTACAATACCTTGGTTAACACCCGCAGATATGAAAAATATTAAAGGAAAATTTGCTTCAAAAGGTAAAAGAAATATTACACAAAGAGGATTAGAAAGAT
Organism: Candidatus Methanovirga procula; assembly: GCA_031280375.1. Lineage (GTDB taxonomy): Archaea > Methanobacteriota > Methanobacteria > Methanobacteriales > Methanobacteriaceae > Methanovirga > Methanovirga procula. The sequence goes on from JAITGU010000183.1 coordinate 3,104, forward strand.
CATCAGCTAAACTAATGCCAAAAAATACAATCATCTATTCATCTAGAGCACCTATAGGATACATTGCTATTGCATCAAACGAGTTATCCACCAATCAAGGTTTTAAATCTTTAACTCCAATAAACTCAAAAATTGTTAATTATATTTACTATTGTTTGAAGGCAATGACCCCTAAAATTCAAAGTAGAGCTTCAGGCACCACATTTAAAGAGATTTCAGGAGCTGAATTTGGTAAAATTTTGATTTCTTTACCACCATTAGAAGAACAAAAAAGAATTGTAGAAGAAATTGAAAAAATCTATTATTTACATTAATGTTGGGTATTTTGAAGTGATGTTCAGTTTAAACTACTATTAAAAAACATTGGTGATTTAATGATATTATCTTCAATATTTATTGATAACTTTAGAAATCTTAAAAATGTTTTCATTGAGTTAACAGATTTTGAAGTGTTAATTGGTGAAAATAACATGGAAAAACTAATATATTAATAGCAATAATAGATAATTGCAACGACTCATAATCCATAATTATTGAAACATTTTAATGTTGAAGATATTTTTTTATTTCAAAATATGAGAAGAGTTTTGTTTGTTTAAACCTATTGAATTGAGATGTTAAAATATTTTTAAATGAATAGATTAAAACTTAAATTTTCATTGTTCCATAAAGTTTCATATAGTGTCAAGACAACTTAATTTTGGGTATTAAATATAGTATTTTGATAATTTTTTGTCTGCTTTCTTTTTAGTGAAATTCCAATTAATTTTACTATAGTCCTTCAATGCTGTTAACTTAATGTTTATATAGTATATTGTTCATATTTATTATTATAATATTAGGCTTTATTTAGATAAATATTGATAGTTGTATTATCATGAATTATAATAACATCTTTAAAGAGTTTTTTGAGTTGGTAAATTCAGATGAATTTCTAGAAATGAGTAAAATAGATTTTAAATCCTTTACACGCAATAAAAACATGAATTTTAGAGATATAATCTATTTCATGCTTTCTCGTGGAAAAGATAATACAAGTGTTGAATTAGATTAGATAATGCTCAAAATGAGGGTATTCAACCTGTTAGTAGACAAGCATATTGTAAAATCAAGGCAAAAAAAATAAAGCCTTCAGCATTTAAATACATGAATAATTGGTTAGTAAAGAAAATATACTCATCACAGGATTATAAGACATGTGAAAACTATTTAATATTGGCTATTGATGGTTGTTTGCTGGATATGCCTTGGGTTGATGAATTAAAAATGGAATATGGGGGTAAATCTAATAAGAACGGTGAAATAGAGGCAAT
>JAITGU010000126.1 GCA_031280375.1 Candidatus Methanovirga procula
CAAAAAAACTATCTTCTCATTATGAATCAAATTACGAATATCCCTTGTTTTATCCACATACAAATAATCATTTTCCCTCAAATACTCAAATGTCTGTGTACCCACACAAATTTTTTTAAAATCAGACTGTTTAAAGGAGTGAAAAGATTCTTTATCATAATTCTTTTTCATGATTAACACAACCCATAATATTTAATCTTCACTATAAAATATCCTCTTATTTTAATGATTAATATAATATTTATTATATGAAACTAATAATCTTTATTATATAATGAAATATTTAATTGATATATAAAATTCTTATTTAAATTATTTACAACATATATTAAATATCTAAAATATCCATATTTTAAAATTACTATTGAATGATTACAGTTTATAAGAATCTTTTAAAACGGAGAATCAAAGATTCTCCTAAGTTTCTCGTTTCATTCGAAACAAACATGAAATTAAAAAATTTCATTAAATTTCTCACGACCTTCGAAATAAACGAAAACTTCATTTTTTAAGTTCCTCACTTTGTTCTGAACAAAATAGGAACTTCGTTTCCTAAGTTTCTCATTTCATTCGAAACAAAAGTTCACCAAAACTTATTCTTTAAAAATTAATAAAATACATATTTAAAGAATTACTTTACTATTTATAGTAAGTTTGATAATATTCTTAAAAAATAAATTTCTTTAAATTAATATTAATCTATTAAATATTATTTATCATATAAAATACATGATATTATTATTCAATTTTTAAAATAATTAATCTTTAATTATTAAAACGAAGAATTAATTCTTCTAAATTGAAAATAAATTTTTAATAATTGAAGAAAAACTTCGTTTTTCTAACTTATAAAATCAAAGATTTTATAATTAAAGAAAATTAAAATTTTCTAAATTCAAAATAAAAAAATTTTGAACAAAAAAATCAAAGATTTTCTAACTTTTTAAATCTTCGATTTAAAAAATTTAAAAACTTTTCCAAAATGACTATATAAAAGAAAATGATTTTAAAATTTATATAACTTAATAAAAATAGATATGAGGATTAACAACCTTAAAAAAGATTGATAATTCATTAATCAAATTATTAAATTAGAGATTATTAATTATGGAGGAGATTCATTTGAAAGCAGTCATATTAAGTGCAGGTGAAGGAAAAAGAATGAGACCATTAACCCTAACTAAGCCAAAGACAATGCTTCCTGTTGCTGGGAAACCAATCATACAATATAATATAGAAGCACTAAGAGATAATGGAATAACAGACATTTTACTCGTGGTGAAATATAAAGAAGAATTAGTCAAAAGCTATTTCAAAGATGGAAAAGATTTTGGAGTGAAAATAAGTTATGAAACACAAGATGAACCAGCTGGAACTGCTAATGCCATTAGCTATAGTGAAGATTTTGCTAAAGACGAAAACTTGATTGTTTTAAATGGAGATATTATACTTGACAAAGAATTAATATCTGAAATCATTGCTGATTATGAAAATTCTCAATTTGACACTTTAATGGTACTAACAGAAGTAGAAGATCCAAGCCATTATGGTGTTGTGGAGATGCAAGGAATCTTAGTAAAAAATATTATCGAAAAACCAAAAAAAGAGAATGCACCAAGTAATCTGATTAATGCAGGAATTTATATATTTAACAAAGATGTGTTCAGTAAAATAGCTGAAACACAGGTTTCTTCAAGAGGAGAGTTTGAAATCACCGATTCTTTAATACTACAAATTAAGGATAATAAAAATATTAAAGGTTTTATAACTGATAAGAAATGGATCGATATTGGAATGCCATGGGATTTGTTAGAAATCAATGAACTAATCATAAAAGAAATTAAAGAAAACATTAAAGGAACAATTGAAGATGGAGTAACCATACACGGAACTGTCTTCTTAGATGAAGGAAGCATAATACGTTCAGGTGTCTACATTGAAGGTTCAGTCTACATAGGAAAAAATTGTGATATAGGTCCAAATTCATTTATAAGAGGTAGTAGCTATTTTGGAGACAATGTGAATGTTGGAAATGCTGTTGAAATTAAAAATTCAATAATTATGGAAAACACTAATGTTAATCATCTTAGTTATATCGGTGATTCTGTAGTTGGATCACATTGTAACATGGGTGCTGGAACAAATGTTGCTAATTTGCGTTTTGATGATAAACCAGTATTAATGAGTATAAAAGGTCAGAAAACAAATACTGGGAGAAGAAAACTTGGTTCAATTATTGGAGATAATGTAAAAACAGGTATCAATACAAGTTTCTCACCTGGAGTTACTGTCGGTTTTAATTCTTTTATAGGTCCAGGAATTTTACTTCAAAATGATATTGAATCAAATAAGATAGTTTTATTACAACAACAACAATATTTAATCGATAATTTAAAAAAGTAGTTATACAAATTCACATCCAAACTCAGCTGTCTTTACTTTCACTACCTTAAAATATTTCTTAATATCTTTTGCTATCTGTTTAAGTTCATTAGGATTAGGGTTTTCAACATTTTTTAAGGAATTATCAAAAACATTTTGATTTCTAAACTGTTGTATCGTATACTCATCACAACTAATGTTTTTAGCAATCTCTTCAATGTCTTTAGGAGAGAGTAAAGATGGAACATAGGTTGTTCTACATTCTAAATATGTATTTTCAGAGTTATTAGCTATTTCAATTGATTTTTTAACATTTTCACTAATATCAGTACCAGTCAACTTTTCATACTTGTCAAAAGGTGCCTTCACATCAATAGCTATGTAATCTATGGAATTTACAACTCCTTTTAATCTATCTGGATAAACTCCACTTGTATCAAGTTTTGTTTCTAATGACAAAGACTTTGAATAATCTAATATCCTTTTTAAATCATCCGAATTAGATAAAGGCTCTCCACCTGAAACAACAACAGCATCAACAAAGTCTTTATTGTCATCAATAATCTTAAAAACTTCAGATGAAGATATTTCTTCTCCTGTTTCAATTAACTCACCATTATGGCAAAAAGGGCATCTTAGTGGACATTCAGCCATGAATATCACAAGTGATATTCTTTTAGTAAATTCAATTGATGAAATGATTGTTGTTCCAAGTTTCATGATTTATTCTTCAATTAATATTTTATTTTCAATTAACTTACTTACTTTTTAATGTATCTATTCAATTTAATTATACAAAGTTTAATTATAATGAAATTAATCTTAAAACCATATTATTTAATATTTTTTTAAAATATTGTAATTTACAAATTTATTTTTATATTCAATTGCTTTTAATAAAAAAAATAATTATTTAAATAAAATTTTTATAATCACTTCCAGTTATTGAATAAATTTAAAAATAAATAAGTTATTATGAATACTAAAGATAGGATATTATTAAAATAATTTAAATAAAGTTATCTAAAAAATGAAAATAATAAACCATGTAATTTAATGAAAAATAAGTATTTTAACCATGTTTAATCAAATAAAGTATCTTTTAAAATATTTATAAATTTTTCATCTTCTTCTAATGTTCCAATACTAATTCGAACCCAATAATCATCTAAACCCTGAAAAGAACTACAATCGCGGATAATGATACCTTTCTCTAAAAGTCTCAATGCTAATTCTGCTGATCTTAATCTTGTTTTCTCTGTATTAACCAGAATAAAGTTTGAATCTGATTTGAAAACATTTAAATTCGAAATTTTTAAAAGTTCTCTGTAAAGATAATCTCGACTTTCAATTCCCTTTGCAATAGACTTAGATATAAACTCTTTATCATTAAAAGTCTCTAATGCACCAATGTATGATGGTTTTGTTAGGGAAAAAACTGGTTTAACTCTATGCATAAAATCTATAATCTCAGGATTAGACAATCCATAACCAACTCTTAAGCCAGCCAACCCTAAAGCCTTAGACATTGTTCTTAAAATACAGATATTAGGATATTTAGCTATTAAATCAACATTATCAGCATTAGAATATTCAACATAAGCCTCATCAACAACAAGCAAAGAATCTACTTCTTTCAAAATCTTAACAATATCATTTTTAGGAATTACTCCACCAGTAGGATTGTTAGGTGAACAAAGAAATATCATCTTTGTTTTATTGGAAACAGCTTCTAAGATAGATGAAACATCTAAGCTATTAGTGGTTAAATCCCATCGACCATACACTGGAATTGCACCATAAGGCTTTAAACTAAACTCATAATATGTGTATGTTGGTATTGGAACAATGAATTCATCTCCCTTCTCAATAAAAGTCTTTGCTAAAATATCTATAATTTCATCTGCTCCATCACCACCAACAATCACATTTTCTATTTTAGTATTAGAATAATCAGCTATTAATTTTTTAAGGTTTTCTAAATTAGTTTCAGGATACCTATTTATCTGATTCAAATTTTTTCCAATAGCTTCAATAGCTTTCTTAGAAGAACCCCAAGGACTTTCATTTGACCCTAATTTAATAATCTCACTTTTATTCAAATTAAATTCTTTAGCTATTTCTTCTTGTGATCTTCCAGGAACATAACTATTTAAACCTTTAACTGTGTCTCTTACATCCATGAAATCCCTTCGAGCAATAATACAACATGATATTGATAATTAATATCTTAATTTTCAAAATATTTAAATATATGGTTGCCTATAAATTTTTAAATGGTTACCAGATTTTTCATAAAAAATAATTTCAACACTTGATTTTTTCCATCAAACTATCTTTACTACTGTAAGAAATAGGTTTTATTGAAACTGGTTTATCTCCAATAAAACCATCAATACATTTACTTTCTTCTTGAGGACTTGATAATCTCCAATCTACCTCTTGTTCTTCAGCAAGATATTTGAGTATTGCTTCTTGAAAAATTAATCCTTCAGCAGTTTTCACTAAAATAAGATCTTTAACCCAATGTTCGACCATTTCTTTATCAATCATCCCAATAGCTTTTTCAAGATTTTTAACCATAGGATATATCATTTCTGTTGCTTTTTTAATGTTATCAGGATAATTTTCCACATAATATTGTTTCCAAGCCCCAAATGATTTTTCAGGAATTTGTTTAATTAATTCTGACATTTGACCAACAACTTGTGGTCTTGTCCCTTGTGCATTCTGATTAGCTAAATTAAGTAGTTGTGTAGTATATTTTGGAAAATCAAAAAAATCATCAACAATATCTTCAATGATTTCAGCTTTTTCAAGCTTAATAAGTTCATATCCCTCAAATCTATTATTTTTAGACATTTTATACTTCCACATAGCCTTTTTTACATTTTTCAAATAGTTAATTATAAATAACTCATACTAACGTAGTCTGTAATTCTTTTTTATATTTTTCAACTTCAATTTTATTAACATTTTCATATTCAACTTCAAACTCATTTGAATTATCCTTTTTAACAATTTTAGCTATTTGATTTAAGACCAAATTCTTTTCTTGGCTTGTCATAACACTAAATCCATAAACATTAGATTTATGCTTTAACTTTCCTTTTTCTTTTTCTCTAATGTTCACAAAATTGAGATGATCGTTTAATCTATTTTGAATAAATTTATTCATGAACTTTTTATTTCTAATTATAGATTCTTCTATAAGATCTTTAAAGTTTACATCGATTTCATAGCAAATCGAATTTCTACAGTTTGTCATTGCAGCAATTGTAGTTGTACCAGTACCTAAAAATGGATCTAATATCGTGTCTCCCTTAACAGAATACATATTAATCAAGCGATGAGCTAATTCAAATGGATAAGCTCCATTACGATCCCTTAAATTTTGAACATTTAACTTTTGAGAGGTGCCTTTAATATCTTCCCATAAATCAGAAAATCACAAATTTCTTTCTTCCCAAAAATATGCACTTCCTTGCCTATTATCTCTCTCTAGGTTACTAAACGATCTATTCCCTTTTTTCCTAAAAATTAATATATATTCATGTTCTAAAGTAACATACGCATTCGGAGGTAACATTCCTGAACCCATGAATTTATTTGGTTTATTGGACTGTTTTCTCCAGATGATTGGTGGGAGAACTTGATAACCCAATTTTTCGAAATATTGTATAATTTTAGAATGGTTTGAATATAATTGAAAACTATCGCCAATTTTTCTAGTTGCATCACCAATATTTATACAAACAATTCCACCATTAACAAGACCCCTATCAATTTCACTCCAAACTTTATTTAGTTCTTCATGCATCAAATCACATGTTTTCATTGATTCATTTTCACTTAAACAGTCACCAATCACAGGATTTAAAGTTGTAAATAATTCATCCCACATTTCTATCATTGGATATGGTGGAGATGTGACAACCAAGTTTATAGGTGAAATTATATCCTCCATATCTTGAGAATTCTTAAAAATAATTTGATGATTTGTTTTTAATATATCGATCAACTCCATTTCATGAGTTAAGTTAAAAAATAGCTTTTGACGAGCTTTTATTACCTTTAGCGAGTTAAAAAACTTCAGTCCCCGTTGTTTCGAATGAAATAAGAAACTTAGAAAAGGAAGTCTCCGTTTGTTCCGAACAAAGTGAGGAACTTAGAAAACAAAGTTTTCGTTAGTTTTGAATGAAATGAAAAACTTAGGAGACGAAGTATCCTTTATTTCTGAAAGAAATTTAATGAAATTTTCTAATTTCATGTTCAAAAAGGTTCTTATAAAATTTAAAAAAAAATTAATATTTTTTTGATAATTTCACATAGGTATTAGCATTTTCTGTAATTGATTCTATTTCTTCAGAATTCAATTCTCTTATTGCCTTAGCTGGAGAACCTAAAATTAAACTTTTTTCTGGAAATTCTTTATACTCTGTTACTAATGCTCCTGCACCAACAATAGAATCTTTAGCTATTTTAGCTCCATTTAAAATAGTTGCATTCATTCCAACGATCACATTATCCTGAATTTCACAACCATGTAATATTGCACCATGCCCAATTGAAACATTATCATGAATATCTACTGAGAATCCATCTGTCGAATGTAAAACACAATTATCTTGAACATTTGAATTTTTACCTATTTTAATTTTTCCACAATCGCCTCTCACAACAGCATTATACCATATTGATACATTTTCATCGATTTCAACATCTCCAATTAGATGTACACCAGGGAATACTTTAGCAGACTCATTAATTTTCATCATATCACCGAATAGAATTGAATTATAGCAGGATATAAAATCTTACCTATTTTTATTAACATGAATTTCTTTATTAAGTTTTTTAAAAAAACTTTAAATTAAAATAAGCCACTCTAAAGAATAACTTTTAATAAAAAATAGTATATACATAAAATATAAAAGCTCAAATGTTTTTGTTAATTATTATATATTATTTTTTTTATTATATATTAATATAATGCTTTACAAACATATGATATAATTAAAAAATATCTGACTGAATGCTTCGATTCCATGTTTTAATAGATATAAATACTGTATCATTCAAGTAAAGAAGCTTTAAATATTTAATAAAAATATGAAATATAAAGTCTTTAGTTTTAATTTATCTCAACTTTTTAAAATAATTATTTTATCATTACACTTAGACTTTAAACCTTAATCGTCTTAAATCCTCGAATCTTTTTAGAACCTGGATTATTAAATGTTTAAATAAAAAAATAGAAATAAGTTTGTATTAACCTATCTCTATAATACAAGAATCTTTTTATTAATACTCTATAGATATGATTGGTTTGATTAAGTCTTTTGGCTTATCTTTCATTAATAATAATCCTTCTTCTATACTATCTAAACCTTTAAATCTATGAGTGATTAATAAATCAGGATCTACTCTTCCATAAGTTACAAGATCAGCTAAACGTTCCATTCTTGTTCTTCCACCTGGGCATAATCCTGTAGCAAAGTTTTTATCAGCCATGCCAAAACCCCATCCAACTCTTGGAATAGGCAAAGTATCTCCTTGACCGAAATAATTTATATTTGAAATTACAGAACCTGCTCTTGCTGAATTTACAGCATCAATCAGTATATCTGGTCCTCCACCTGCTACAATTACTGCATCAACACCTTCTCCATCAGTTGCTTCCATTATTTGTTCTGGAGTACTTCCATCTTTATAAGATATTATATCTGTTGCTCCATATTTTTTAGCAACTTTAACTGATACTGGTCTTGTCCCTACTGAAAATATTCTTCCAGCACCCTGAATTTTCGCTCCAGCAATAGCTGATAAACCTACTGCACCAATACCTAAAACCGCAACAGAACCTCCTAATGGTATTTTGGCATTTTCAGCCCCCATGAATCCAGTGGATATCATATCTGTAAGCATACAACCAACTTCAGGAGTCATTGTATCAGGTAATATTGCGAGATTGAAATCTGCTTCATTCACATGGAAATATTCACCAAAAACACCGTCTTTATCATTTGAAAATTTCCATCCTCCTAATGGAACTCCTGTTTGTGATGAAAACCCTCTTTGAGCAGCATCAGACCCCCAATCTGGAGTAATAGCTGGAACAATAACTTTGTCCCCAGGTTTAATATTTTTCACCATTGAACCTACTTCATCAACAATACCAACAGCCTCATGACCTAATATTAAATCTTTTCTTTCACCAATAGCTCCTTCCCAAACAGTGTGTACATCTGATGTGCATGGTGCAATTGCTAATGGTTTAACTATTGCATCTAACGGACCTGCCTTGGGTTTGTCCTTTTCTACCCATCCAATTTCGCCGATTTTTTTCATTGCTAATCCTTTCATTTTTAATACCTCTTTAATTTGATGGGAATGTAAAGTTTTGTTAGAGTTTTTTATTTTTCGGTATATTAAAAACACGAAAATATTTTATCTTAAAACTCCACTCTTTTTTGCATTCAATATACTACATTAATGTTCAAAATATTAGTGTCTGCAGTAAAAAACATTGCGAGTTATACTTGAATATTTTGTAGTATGTTCAAGTATATAATAGGCTTCATTATATAATTTTCTATATGATTCTCATACCTCAAATTAGTACATTATAGAACTATTTTCAATTACACTATTACATATCTTTTGGAGACTGTAAAAAAGTTTGGAGTTTCTCATGAAAATTCACACTGCTCATTTTATAAAAACATTATCACAGGTACTATATCTATCACACCAATATTTAAAATCTAACTATAAACCTTGACATGATTTCTTTAAATAATGGACTTTTTAGATAAATATAATATTATTTTATTTTAAGTTTTATTTAATTAAATATTATATTTTCATATATAATTAATTTTAAATTATTTATTGATAAAATAAGTCATATTTAAGTGATATTTTTAAAAACAAAGAATAAAAAAACTATTTAATGTTTAAAAGGAAAATCATGAATATTAGAAAATTTATATTTAAATACATTCTTTTTAAAAGTTGATAATAATAAAAAAATAGAAAATAGAATTATTCTTTTGTAAAATATTTAACCACATCTAAATCTTTAGCAAATAGTGATGAAGCCTTTTTTACAAAATTTTTAAAGTGTGTTGTTTCCATATGCTTCTCTAAAGCTTGTTCATCATTCCATTTTTCCACAAAAACGAAAGTTTCATGGGCTTCACAATCATTATATAAATTATAACTAATACACCCTTTTTCTATTCGTGTATTTTCTATTAAATCTTTTGAAGCATCAATAAACTCATAATTTTTTCCATTTTTCAGAACTGCTGTAGCAAAAACAATTAGCATTATTTAACCTCCATCATACATTACATAAGTTTCATAAAAAATTATTTATGAAGAATTAATTTCATTTTATAAAGTATTAAAACTATTTCCAATTAAATTTCGTTATTTATATTTTTCAATTAATGAAATTCCCCATTTAGCCATTTCCTTAGCAGAACCTTGGGATTTTGATTCGGCAAAACATCTGAAAATTGGTTCTGTTCCAGAAGGTCTGATAATAACCCATCCTTCTTCTTTGAAAATCTTAACTCCATCTGTGGTATCTACATTAAATCCTAATGTAGAAACATCATCAGATATTCTCTTTAAAACCTCTTCTTTCATATCATCTGGACATTCAATCTTCATCTTCTCATTGAAATAATTGGGAAGTTCATTTATTAATTCAGAAAGTGGTTTTTTCTCTTTAGCCATTATTTCTAAAATCTTAGATGCTGAAAGTGCTGCATCTCTTCCATATACAAAGTCTGGAAATATTAATCCTCCATTTTCTTCTCCTCCAAAGAGTCCATTTTCTTGATGAAGTTTTCTCGCTACAAGAAGATCACCAACAGCTGTAGCTATTACTTTACCATCATGTTCCTCAGCTATATCATAAATAGCTGTAGATGTTGCTACAGTTGTGACGATTAAACCACCATTATTGTCTTTTAACATCTGTTTTTCAACTAAGGCAAATGTCTTATCTCCAGGCACAAAGTATCCATTTTCATCGATGAATATTGTTCTATCTGCATCACCATCATGAGCTATTCCAACATCGGCTCCAAGTTCCTTAACCATTTTTATTAAATCTTGAAGATTTGGTTCAATTGGTTCTGGATTTCTTCCTGGAAAAGAACCATCTGGTTGAGCATTTAAAGTTATTAATTCACATCCAAGCTTTTCAAATAAGTAGGGTGCTGTAAAACATCCTGCACCTGACCCACAATCAACAACTACTTTCAATTTAGCTTCCTTAATTGCATCAGCATCAACTCGCTTAATAACTTCATTTATGTATTCATCCACTATTTTATCTTCGTTGTATGCAGATTTTATATTGTCCCAACTTACTCTTTTTGGATTTTTATTAAAATATAATTCTTCAACAGCTAAGTCCATATCTCTATCAATTCCAATACCAAATTTATCAACAAACTTAATACCATTATATTTTGGAGGATTATGAGAAGCTGTTATAATTATTCCACCATCATAATAGTTACGAACTGCATATTGAACAGATGGCGTTGGTAAAATCCCAAGATCAACAACTTCACAACCTGAAGATAATAATCCAGCCACTATTGCATGTTTTATCATAGGAGTGGATGTTCTTGTATCTCCACCAACAGCTATTCTTCCATCAACCAATGACCCATAACTTGCAGCTAACAAAGATGCGAATTCTGGATCTAAAACCTCATTAGCCACTCTTCTAACGCCAAAAGTTCCAAATAATCTTCTTTTACTCATCATTTCACCATCACAAATAAAATAACCTAACAACAATAAATTTATTTACATTTCATCTTAAACATCGTACAAAAACATACAATTCAATTAAACAATTTAATATATTTATTAATAAAACTTACAATATAAATATTATATTTTAATATTACTATTATATTTTATTTATAAAGATATTAATATATAATTTTATGATATTATTTTAATAGAATTCGAACCATCTAAAATTAACTCTATTGCAGAATTATATTCACTTACACTACCAAAAACCTTAACTTTCTCTCCAACATAACTACTAATATCTATACCATTATTTTGAAATTTTAAAAATGAAGACTCAAAAACAACCACATTAATTCTTCCAGTTCCATCATTAACAGATAAAAAATAGCTTTTACCTGAAGACGAAGATTTTACAGACTCTAAAACACCAGTGATAGCTATTTTCTCACCAATCATAGATTTACCAATCTCCTTTATCTTGAGTTCCTTTGACTCAACACTACCAGCAAAAATTAATAATCCAACAATTCCAATAAGAGCTGTAAACAGTGCAATTTTAAATATTTTCTCATCTGTTATCTCCATTTTATCATACCCACCATTTTTTCCATGATCATTTTTAATATCCTCCCCAATATACTTTATTTATCATAATATTATCTAAAACATCTGAAAAGACTTTTTAATTAAAGATTAGAATTAAATTAATTTAAACTAATCCCTAATTTTAATAGCTCAGATATTTTTAATATAGTTTACTTTCAAGAAAAAAAATAGAAAGATATAAACTATTTATGCTAAAAATCATAATTTAAGTAATAATATTTTAAAAAGAATAAAATCCGATAAAAATGATGAAATTAGACCCTCATATTCATAGTATCTATTCAAAAGATTCACAAAGTAAACCAAAAGATATTTTAAAACAAGCCAAAAAAGTTGGATTAGACATAATAGCTATTAGTGACCATAACACCAACAAAGGCTCAAAAATAGCTATTGAAATGTCTAAAAGTATTGAAGGAATAGATGTTATACCATCGATTGAAATTAGTTCCAATAAAGGCCATATTATAGGCTTTGGAATCGAAGAATTAATATTTGCTAATCTTTCACCAGAAGAAACAATAGACAAAATTCATGATTTAGGTGGTGTTGCAATAATTCCACATCCTTACTCAATTTATAGAAACGGATTGTTAACTAAAATCAATTATAAAACTATTGAATTTGATGGAATTGAAGTGTTAAATGCCAGATTTATTTTAGGCTTTTCTAATACAAAATCAAAAAAGTTAGCAAAAAAAAATAATATTCCTGAATTTGGTTCAAGTGATTCACATTTTCTTGATTCAATTGGTGATTGTTATACCGAAGTAGATATTGAATCTATTGATGATCTTTTTGATGCCATTAAGAAAAATAGAACCAAAGCCTTTGGAAAAAGGACATCAAACTATTTAATCACCAAAGAAGTTTTTAATAAGAAAATTAGGAGAAAATATTAAATATTTTGCATGACATTGTCTCATTTTATGCCCAATAATCTTCATGTGAAAATAATTATTAAACATTTTTAAATAACATTTTATTAAAAATTATCTCTTAAAAAATTATTTTGAAAATTACTTAAATTTTAATTTAAGAATATAATAAACTTTTGTTGTCGAAGACAACTTAGGAAGATCTATGATCCTCTGTTTTATAAAATTTAAGAAAACATATAATAAGTAATAAAGTTCAGTAAAGTACTGTACCCATAATAATTTGAAAATGAAGAGATTAATGATCAATAGCTTCTTTAACCTTGTCAAAAAAGCCTTTTTTTATTGTTTTAATCTCATCGCCACTAACATTTGAAAACTCTTGAAGAAGTGATTTTTGTTTATCATTTAGTTTTTGAGGAACCACAACTTTAACAGTTACAAAAAGATTACCCTTTGAATTTCTGTATAGTATAGGCATTCCTTGCCCTCTAAGTTTGAATTTTGATTCACTTTGTGTTCCAGGCGGAATATTTAACTCAACAACACCATAAATAGTTTTAACATCAACTTTATCACCTAAACATGCCTGAACAAAACTTATATGATAATTTGTGTAAAGATCAGAACCTCTTCTTTTAAAATCTTTATGCGATTTTATATTGATGGAAACATATAAATCTCCATACCCCCCATTGAATTCACCAGCATTTCCAGCGTTTGGAATCCTTATTCGATTTCCATCCTCAACACCTGCAGGTATTTTAACCAACACTGTTTCAACTTCATTAACGGTCCCTTTACCGTGACATGCATGACAAGGATTCTTAATTATTTTTCCTGTTCCATGACATGCTCTACATTGACTCATAACTATTTGTTGTCCGAAAAGACCATTTCGAATCTGTCTTTCTTGCCCTGATCCACCACAAACTTCACAAGTTTCAACACCAGAACCAGGTTCTGCTCCTGAACCATTACAAACTGAACAGACTTCATCGTGCCTAACTCCGATCTCTTTTTCAGCTCCTGTTGAGGCTTCTCCTAAGGTGATGTTTATTTCACTGTATAAATCTGAACCTCTTTGCGGACCTGTCCTTCTACTTCCTCCCCCAAATATTTCTGAGAATATATCACCAAATCCACCAAATCCTTGACCACCACCAAATCCTTGGAAAATATCTTCAAAGTTTATGTTTCTAAATATATCTTCTTGACTGAATCCATCCATTCCAGAATGACCAAATTGATCATATCTTTGTTTTTTCTCTTCATCAGACAAAACAGCATAAGCTTCACTTATTTCCTTAAATTTCTCAGTAAATTCTTCTTTTTCATTTTCTTCAGCTTTATCTGGATGGTATTTCATTGCCAATTTCCTATAAGCTTTTTTTATTTCTTTTTCATCGGCACTTTTATCTACACTAAGAATATCATAGTAATCACGCTTTTCTGCCATTCATTCACCCTTAATAATATTATTCTAAAAAATTAATTTATCATCCACGACTTTCTTAAAGATGAGCATTTTTCTATTCCCTTACTGATAAAGTTTCTTAATAAATGATTATTATATAGTTATTATAGTTATGTTTATAAATTATTAATTTAATTATATGCGGTTGTAAATTTTTGTGGAGGTTTTTTAATTTTTCATGATTTCTTTAATTCAAAATTTTTTATTTTGAATTTAGATAATCTTCGATTATCTTTAGTTATAAAATCTTTGATTTTATAAGTTAGAAAAACGGAGTTTTTCTTTAATTTAAAACTTGTTTTAAATTAGAAAATTTTTTATTTTCTTTAATTATAAAATTTTTTATTTTATAATTTAGAAAATCTTTGATTTTCGTTTATAAAACATGAATTTTCATGAAAACCTCCACACTTTTTTACAGTCTCAATTATATCTTATAAAATATCTTTAAATTAAATCTAAATAATGTATATTAATTATTAAAATTACCAAAAATTGCTTTGCAATTTTTGTAATTATGAAAATCCAAAGGATTTTCAGTAATTTTACAAAATGACCATTTTTAGAATTATACTGTAATCACTAATTAGATATTTATCTGTAAAATATGAATAAATTAAAATTAAATAAAAAAAAGTTGATAATTAAATAATTTTTAAAATAAAAAAATAAAATAGAGGTTAAAAAATTAACCTCGTTTTAAAATACTGATCAATTCATAATCAGCACCCATACAAACAACTCACACACAGACAACTAACTATTTTTTAACTTCATAGTCTGCATCTATAGTATCATCATCTTTAGATGAATCTTCTCCATTTTGAGCTTGTCCTTCTTGTTGAGCCTGTTGTTGAGCTTGTGCTGCTTCTTGATAGATTTTAGCTCCTATTTCTTGAACAATTTTTGTAAGTTCATCAGATTTCTCTTTTATAATAGCTAAATCATCCCCAGAAATAACTTCTCGAAGTTCTGCTACTGTTTTTTCTATATTTGATTTTTCATCATCAGATATTTTATCTTTAAGTTCTTCAAGTGATTTTTCAGCGGTGTAAATCATTGAATCTGCATTGTTACGAATTTCAATTTCTTCTTGCTTCTTTTTGTCTTCTTCTGCATTCATTTCAGCTTCTTTAACTTTCTGTTCTATTTCTTCATCAGAAAGCTTATTGGATGCTGTTATTGTAATAGCTTGTTCTTTTCCAGTTCCCATATCTTTAGCTGAAACATTAATAATACCATTTGCATCTATATCAAATGTAACTTCAATTTGAGGCATTCCTCTTGGAGCTGCTGGTATTCCAACAAGTTGAAATCTTCCAAGTGTTGTGTTATCAACTGCCATTGGTCTTTCACCTTGAAGAACATGTATATCAACAGATGTTTGATTATCAGCTGCAGTTGAGAATATTTGGCTCTTTTTAGCTGGAATAGTTGTATTTCTATCAATTAATTTTGTAGAAACACCACCTAATGTTTCAATACCAAGAGATAACGGTGTAACATCTAAAAGAATTAAATCTTTAATTTCTCCTGCTAAAACCCCACCTTGAATAGAAGCACCTAATGCAACACATTCCATTGGGTCAATTCCTCTTTCAATAGGTTTTCCTATGAAATCTTCAACATATTTTTGAACTATAGGCATCCTTGTAGGTCCACCAACAAGAATTATCTTATCAATATCTGTTTTAGATAACTTAGCATCTTTTAATGCTTGCCCCATTGGTTTCCCACATTTTTTGATTATAGGATCTACTAATTCTTCTAATTTAGCTCTTTTAAGCTGATTAATAAGATTTTTAGGACTGTTATCCTTACCCATAGTAATGAAAGGTAAGTTAACTTCACTTGTTAAAGTGGTGGATAATTCAATCTTAGCTTTTTCAGCTGCTTCTCTAAGACGTTGAACCGCTTGATCATCATCCATCAAATCAATACCATTCTCTTTCTTAAATTCATCAGCCAAATATTTCAATATAACATTATCCATGTCAGTTCCACCTAACTTAGTATCCCCACTTGTTGATTTAACTTCAAAGACTCCACCACCAAATTCCATTACAGTCACGTCTAAGGTTCCACCACCGAAATCAAAGACCAATATTTTTAAGTCATCATCAGTTTGTTTATCAATACCATAGGCTAAACTCGCTGCAGTTGGTTCATTAACAAGTCTTACTACATCCAAACCAGCTATTGTACCAGCATCTTTTGTAGCTGTCCTTTGATTATCATCAAAGTAAGCAGGAACTGTGATAACTGCTTTTTTAATTTCCTCACCAAGAAATGTTTCAGCATCTTTTTTGATTTTTTGTAGAATGAATGCAGATATTTCTTGAGGAGTGTACTCTTTACTCTCAATCTTGACTTTATAATCAGTCCCCATACTTCTTTTAATCGCACTGATAGTGTTTTCAGGATTGGTTACAGCTTGTCTTCTTGCTGGCTCACCAACTAAACGTTGACCATCCGCAAATGCAACATAACTTGGAAATGCTTTACCATATTGGCTTGCACCTTCTGCACTTGGTATAACCGTTGGTTTACCACCTATTAAAACAGCTGCTGCTGAATTACTTGTTCCTAAATCAATACCAATAATTTTTTCTTTTTTAACATTTTCATCTGCCATAAATATCACCACTATTTTTAATAATTTTTACTAATAATTCTTATCCTAAAAAATATTATTCTTAAATTTTTATTCGAAATATTAATTAAATGAATTTTATTCTTAAAATAATAATTTTATTAAATGATTTTCATGAAATTATTCTAATAATTATTTTAATTTAATGAATTTTATTTAATCAATATAAAAAAAATCCATAAGATCTACCGATTATGATTAAATTCTAATTAAGTATACATTTTCCTATATAATCAAATATGAAATCATTTTTTATTCTTTTTACAAACTTTAACTTTAGAATATTTAATAACCTTATCTTTTAAGGTATATCCTTTCATTAATTCCTCAATAATCATGCCATCTTCACAATCATCCTTATCTTCTACCATAAGAGCTTCATGTTTAAACGGGTCAAACTTCACATCTTTTATCTCAATCTCTTTAAGACCTTCCTTTTCAAGAACATTTTTAAATTTTGAGTATATTAATTCAATACCTTCTTTAAGTTCATCCATATTTTTAGATTGATTTAAAGCTCTTTCAAGATCTTCATAACTGTCAAGAATATTCATTATCAAATTTTCATTTGCAAACTTGATAATATTTTGATTATGTTTTTCATTTTGCTTTTCAAGGTTTTCAAAATCAGCTCGAAGCCTTTGATTGTTAGATATATATTCATTTAGCTCTTCATTCTTTTTAGCCAAATTTTCATTTGCATCAACCAAATCTTTATCCTTTAAATCTAGTTTTTCTTCTGCTTCGGCTAAAATTTCATCTTTATCCTTTAAATCAGATTTTAATTGGTCTAATTCTTTTTTCAATTTTGTTATTTCAGTATCATTAGCCACCGCATCACCTCCAAGTTTTAATATAGAATAAAGAAAGATCCAAAAAATAAATTAGATGTCAATAGAAGATATCAAATCAATGATAGTGAACCATATCAAAAAATAATACTCAAATTAAATACCAAAATTCAATTTCAATGAATCTAATATCAACAATAAAAAAAGTTACTTTAAATAAATTCCATTAAATCCAGATTCTGGATAATCAATAATGAATATCCCAAATCTAATATTAAAACTGATATCATAAATCTGACATCATTAACAA
Source organism: Candidatus Methanovirga procula (assembly GCA_031280375.1). Classification (GTDB taxonomy): domain Archaea; phylum Methanobacteriota; class Methanobacteria; order Methanobacteriales; family Methanobacteriaceae; genus Methanovirga; species Methanovirga procula. Next base: position 17,891 of record JAITGU010000126.1, read on the forward strand.
AATTGATATTATCAAATTTAACATCAATAAGATATCATAATATTTTAATATTGTAAAATTCTATATTATAAATATTTAATATTATAAACTTCTTTAACATTAAAAAAACTAAATTACTTATTTTCTACTATTGAATTTAAACCATTTTAAATATTTGATTAAGTAAGAAAGTTCATTTTAAATAAATTAAAAAATTGGAAAATATTAAAGTAACAAAAAGTAATCTTTCTATACTATATTATAGTAACTAAATGTTATATAAATGTTTCGGTTTTAGTAACTTAAAGTAAATAAAAAATTTAAGATGAATAAAAAAATCACGAAAAAACAAATATCTAAGAAGTAGTTATAAATAGTTTAATTAATTAAATAAAAGCATATAATAAAATTCAAAAGTTAATATTATTACAAAGCCTATTTCCAATCCTATAATCAATTTTTAGACAAATCAATGAAAAGCTTTTCAAAATCAACATCATCCATAGGTTCAGGGATTGTGTGTTCCTTATTTTTAAATAATGATAAACTTAATTTTCTATATTCTTCAGCCTGATTAGATTCAGGAAATTTTTCAATGACTGTTTTTGCTTCAACTTCACTTTTTTGAACCAAGTCATCTCTTGGTATAACACCTATAACCTTAGTGTTTATTTTCTTAGCAAATTTATTCACAATAGCTATTTCATTTTCAATTCCTTTACAATTACAAATTATTCCAGCCATTTTCCCTTTAACTTTTTTAATCCCTTTTGAAATATTATTAGCAGCATATAAAGACATATATTCTCCAGACGAAACTATACACACTTCATCAGCATATTCTTCTCGTAATGGAACTGCGAAACCTCCACATACCACATCTCCTAAAACATCGTAAAGAATAATATCTAAATCATCGCCTACAGCAGATAATTTCTCAAGAAGTTTCATCGCAACGATCACTCCTCGACCAGCACAACCAACTCCAGGCTCTGGACCTCCACTTTCAACAGCCAAAACTCCTTTATATCCTTTGAATACTATATCATCGATTGAAGGATTATTATTTACTTTGATAATGTTTAAGATTGTTGGCAGTCGTCTACCACAAAGTGTTCTTGTGGTATCTGCTTTAGGATCACATCCAATAACCATAGTTTTCTTATTATTTTCAGCATATGCCACTGCAATATTCGAAACAGTTGTAGATTTTCCAATCCCACCTTTTCCATAAATAGCTATTCTTTTATTACGATTCATAATATCTAAAACCATTAAAATGTCTTATCATGATCATTTAGTTAAGGATTTAACCATATAAGGACCTTCTAAATTATACCCAAATTTCCTATAATAGTTTCTTGCTCCAATTCCACTTATAATAGCTATTTTCTCTTTACCATTTGAAATAGCTATTTCTTCAGCTTTTGAAAGTAATTTTTCACCATATCCTCTATGTTGACCAATGTCCAGATTCTTATCACCAATTTTCATCATATTCCCATAAACATGAAGTTCACGAATAATAGCTGTTTTATCATTAATTTCAATTCTATGAGAATCTTTAGAAGACAGTCTAAGTCGTAAAAATCCAGCTAAAAATTCTTCTTTTTGATCTTCATAAGATAAAAATATTTCAGTGCCATTAGATGCCTTATACGACTCTTTAAATAATTTAAAATCATTTATTGTTAAATCTCCAAGATTATCTCTATTATGGCCTATTTCTCGACACCTAATACATTTACACTTAATATTTTCTTCTTTTATTCTATTATATACAAGTTCTCCAAGATTTGATTTTTTAACTCCTGCCTCAATGAGTTTAGATGGAATATCTCTCTGAATTCTCATTGTTCTAACCCATTTAGGGAGAATTTTCTTTATTTTGACAATTAAATCAACTGCTTCTTCAGTAGTGTAAGGTTGATATTTACCTTCCATCCAGAGTTTATGTAGTTCGCTTCCTTTTGTAACAAGAGCAGGGTAAATTTTTAACATATCTGGTTTAAAATTATCATCATTAAATATTCTTTTAAAAATTCTCATATCCATTTCAGGGTTTGAAAGAAGTCCAGGCATTAAATGCATTCCAACTTTAATTCCAGAGTCTTTTAATATTCTTGTAGAATCAATCACATCAGCAACTGTATGACCTCTTTTTATTTTTCTATATACAAAATCATAAGTTGTTTGAACACCTAATTCAACTCTTGTAACTCCCATTGTAAGCATTCTATTAACATCTTCTATTTTACAATAGTCTGGTCTTGTTTCAAATGTCATGCCAACACAACGAATAGCTGAACTTTCATTAAGTTTTTGAACATCTTCTAAAAGAACATAATCGTTAGGTGGATAAATTTTTTTATTTTGAGTATCCATAGAAGATAAAGAAATCTCTGATTTTCCACCTTTAAAAGGTGGGTAATGAGATTCAGAGGTGGTTTTGATCAACCTTTTATTCTCATGCGAAGCATGAGAATTTAGAAAAATCTCTGATTTTTCGTTCTTAAAAGGTTGTTGGTAATCATTCATTGCTTTAAGACATTTTGATATGAACCATTCCTGGTAGCATAGGTCTCTTGATGGAAATGTTCCTCCCATAACTATTAGTTCAACTTTATCTATTGGATGTCCTATTTTATCTAACTGTTTTAATCTTTGATATGTTTGTTTGTATGGATCAAAATTGAATATTCTTGCTCTAAGTGCTGCTGGCTCTTCTCCTGTGTAACTTGGAGGAGCCACATTACTTTCAGGACAATATAAACATCTTCCGTGGGGACATTTATGTGGATTGCACATAACAGCCACAATAGCTACTCCAGATATTGTCCTTGTTGGTTTTTTCTGCAAGATATTATAAATATCTTTTTTTTCATCTTCCTTTGCATATTCAAGTATCTGGGAGTTTGTCATGAATTTCTCTAATTTAAACTCATTACAGACAATTCTTTTAGATTTCTCCAAGTCTATTCTTGTTTTTATTTTTCCATTAAGAATATCTTCTATTAGTAATCTACATGGAGTTTCCATTAACTTAATTCTCCTGAATGAACGATTTTTAAATATTAAAAATTCATAGAGAGTTTCTATTAACCTCAGTTTGTTATTATCGATAAAATTAATACTTGTTAAAAATTCTTTACTTTAAAAGCTTTAGCTTTTAATCTTAGGAAAATATCGAAAAATCGAAGATTTTTCTAAGTTCCCTTATGGGAACCGAAGATTCGACCTGTGTTGCAAAATCTTTGATTTTGCACAGTCAGAAAAAATTTTTTATTTTTTCTTTAATTTAAATTTAAAGTCCAAA